>JADYZL010000098.1 GCA_020853155.1 Bryobacterales bacterium | reverse complement strand
CGGGCAGAATACGCTCGCAGATCCGTTCGCGGCTTGCTAATTCCAGGTCGTCGGGGATTCGCTGCCCCGTCGCAAAGTAGGCGAGTGGCTTCTGCCGCCGCCAGGATTCGCTTACCAACTGTCCGATCGAGGTTGTCTCGTCGAGCTTCGTATAGATGAGGCTCTGATAGTCAAACGCCTCGTAGAGATCGGCCAGCCGCTCGAAGTCGGCCGGCTTCATTGAGGCCGGCGCGACCATGTGCGTGATCGTGTGGCTGAGACTGCGAAGAAAAGATGCAAGATCGTCGGCTGCATCGAAGTCTCTCCATCCAAGGCCAGGAGTATCGACAAGAATGATCTCCTTGGAGGAGTATTCGTGAATTGCTTTCTCGAGGGCCCGGACGGTTGTGAGCGTGTCGAAGCCGACGCCGAGAACCGCGGCGTAGGCGCGGAGTTGCTCCGAAGCGCCAACCCGGAAGTTGTCCATCGAAATGATCTGCAGCGGGAACCGGCTGATCTCGCTGTAGCGCACCGCCAGCTTCACGAGCGTGGTGGTCTTCCCCGCGCCCGGAGGCCCGACCAGGGAGATCACCAGAGGCGAGGTGCGCTTGCGGCGCAGGCCCGGCTCCGGCATCAGGTCGATGTGGGAAGCGATTGCCTCCTGCAGCGCCGGGAGAATCCGGGTCGAACCCTCCCCGGCCATCTTCGAATCCGATGGGTTTCGTTTGCGCGAAGTTCGACTGGAACGTCCCTGCCCGGCGCCGGAGGCTCGCCCGCCCGCGCTCGACTCGCGCTGACCGGCGTCCAGCGTCCCACTCACCGCCGAGAGAATCCGTTCAATGAGTTCAGGGTGGAAGTCCTGCTCCACTAGCAAGTCGTAGAGATGGCGCAGGGAGTCGCTCGGAAGCTCCTGCCTGTAGCTGGCTGAGCTTACCCGGCGTACCGAGCCCGCCAGTTGCAGCATTTCCTTCCGCATCGAGAGCATCTGTTCGCGCAGCTTCTCGAGCGATTCTGCGGCAGCGGCATCAAGGAGGGATGCTTCAGGAGTGTCTTCTTCCGGATTGCGCGCAATGGCCAGCCCGGAGGGTGACTGCTGCCGGTCCATGACGGTTGACTTTTCTTCCACGGACAGCAGAGCAACTCCCTCGACTCGCAAACCGGGGGAGGAGGGAATCCGGTCCTCGTTCCTGGCGGTTCCTGATGAGTTTGCTGCTGGAGAGGAGATCGCGCGGTTCTCGATGGGATTCCCATTCGAAGCGCTTCGGGTGCGATCGGCACTCTGCCGCGCCGCTTGCGCCTCTGGCCTCTGGTGCACGCGGTGGGCAAGATCATACGGCGTCCCGGCCACGGCTTCCCGTGCGCCGGCGGAACCTTCCTGCGGAGCGGAATGCAGACCGGCATCGCCATTCGCCGCGTAGGCAAACGTCACGGCAAATCGATCCGATTGTCCCTTTGCTTGACTCGGGATGCGTTTGGAGTTAAGCAGCATGGCATCCCCTCCAAGCTCGCGGCGGGCCTGTCGAATGGCATCCTGGACACTCGCTGAATGAAAAGTCTTTGTCGTCATTTGCATCTTCTTCCATCGACCCCTAACGTGTACTCATTCACCCCTGCGCCGAGCGCTTCCCAAGGCGCCCGGATGCCGGTCGTTCACCCTGCCCTCTCTCATCGCCCTAGCGCATCCGGCCTGCCTGGAGCCGTTGCCATGCGGCCGAGCTCCGTCCGGCTAATGAACTATTCCCGATTGCGGACGCCTCCTCCGCCTTCGCCTTCGCCGGCGCCGCCAATCCGCGAACGCCATTCAATGCGCCAATGCCGTCAACGCGCCAATGCCGTCAACGCGCCAATATCGTCAATGCGCCAATATCGTCAATGCGCCAGTGCCGCCCAACACGCCAATACCGCGCCCGTCTCATTGAATGGTCCCCAGCGAAACCAGTCGAATCCCACTAGGGATCTCGTTGTGGGAGAGCACCGCGAGATTCGGGAACGAGGACTCGACAATCTGGCGTACGAAAGGACGAATCCCTGCGGAGACCAGTACAGCGGCTGAGCCCTCCTGCGATTCCAGAGAACGCCGGAACGCTTCGAGGACCTTGTTGATCGAATCAACGTCCAAATTCAATTGGCTGGCCAACTCCCCGTGTTCCACATGTTCCTCAATGGGACGTTCCAATGAAGGAATCAAGAAGTAGATCGGCAGATCACTCTGAGAGTTTAGGTAAGGTTGCACCAAAATCCGGCGAATTGCCTGACGTACGAACTCAGTGAGCAAGATGACATTGCGGGAGTTCTGCGCGCCCTCGCTCAGCGCCTCGAGGATGGAAGCGCCGTCGCGAATCGATACGCGTTCCCGCAGGAGATTCTGGAGAACCCGCTGGACGCTGGATAGCGGAAGCAGCTTGGGAACGAGGTCTTCGACGGCCTTGGGGTTCTCTTCCGCCACGCGATCCAGGTAGCGCTTGGCATCCTGCCGCGAGAGCAGTTCGTGGGCATGCCGCCGGGCAATCTCCGCGAGGTGCGTCCCGAGCACGCTGAGCCCGTCTGCAACCGAGTAGCCCTTTTTGCGGGCCTCCGCTTTCTCCTCGCTGGGAATCCAGACGGCGGGTAAGCCAAACGCCGGATCCCTCACGGCCCTCCCCTCGATCTCGGGGCAATCCGCCTGCGCCTTGATGGCCAGGTCGCAACCGGCGGGCAGGTCGGCGCGGGCAATCTCCGCCCCCTTGAGATACACCACATATTCCCGCGCCTTGAGGCTGAGATTATCCGTGACCCGCACCGGCGGAAGCACGTAGCCAAGGTCTCCGACGAGTTGTTTGCGAATGGCCGAAATGCGTCGCAGCAGCGGCGATGAAGCGCCGCCCTCCACGTGACGCACCAGTCCGAGGCCAATCTCCACCGCGAGCGGATCAACCTTTAAGAGAGTTTCCACGCGGTCTTTAGCCGGTGGTTTGGCGGCGGCGGGCGGTTCGACGATCTGCGTCTCGGATTCCTTCTGCAATCGCCAGCCCACGTAGCCCACCGCGCCCCCGAGCAGCAGGAACGGAATCTTCGGGAGTCCGGGAAGTATGGCGAGCCCGCCGAGAGCCAACGAAGCCAGCATGAGGGGCTGCGCGCTGCCAAAAACCTGCTTGCGGAACTCGAGGCCCAGGCTCTTCTCCGACGCCGCCCTGGTGACGATGAGGCCTCCCGAGATCGAGATCATCAGCGCGGGAATCACCGTTACCAGTCCATCGCCGATGGTAAGAACGGTATAGGTTTGAATCGCGCGGCCGAACGGCATCCCGTGCTGGAAGATCCCGATCAGGAATCCGGCGACAATGTTGATGCCCGTAATGAGGATGCTGGCGATGGCGTCGCGCTGGGTGAAGCGGGAAGCGCCGTCCATTGCTCCATAGAACTCCGCTTCGGCGGCTAGCTGTTTGCGCCGCGACTTCGCTTCGGCCTCGTCGATCAGGCCGGCGTTGAGGTCGCTGTCGATGGACATCTGCTTACCGGGAAGCGCGTCGAGCGTGAAGCGTGCCGTGACCTCGGAGATGCGCACAGCTCCATGGTTGATCACGACATACTGTATGGCGATCAGCACCAGAAAGATCACCGTCCCGATGACGTAGTTTCCGCCCACCACGAACTGTCCGAACGCCTCGATCACATGCCCAGCGGCGGAGGTGCCGGCGTTCCCATTGAGCAGGATCAGCCGGGAGGAGGAGATATTCAGGGCAAGGCGAAACAACGTAAGCAGCAGCAGCGTGGTGGGGAACACGCTGAATTCGACCGGCCGCAGGATATACATCGAGACGAGCAGAACAATCACCGAGAGCGTGATGTTGCAAACGATGAACAGGTCAAGCACAAACCCCGGAAGCGGCGTGATCATGGCGACCACGATCACGAGCACGGCGATCGGCACTCCCATTTCGGCAACCATGTGCCAGGGTGGGAGGAATGGCGATTTCGCCCTTGGCGCGGCTGTGGCTGGTTGCGTAGTCAATCCGATTTCCTCTCAGCGGCGCCGCTCACGAACGGGCGCCCTCGCTTGCGGTCGCAGGGCTCGCTGCGAGCCTGGCGCCATGGGCCCAAGCGAAAGGATCGGTGGGATGGCTCCCGATCATTAGAGGCTATGGTGAAATTGCCGCAAGACCGTCAGTAGCCGGGCCGCTGCCGCTGCAGTACATACGCCAGCACCTCGGCGACGGCACGGTAGAGGTCGGGAGGAATCTCTTGTCCCACCTTGGCCGCACGGTAGAGAGCTTGCGCCAAAGGCTTGTTCTCCACAACCGCCACGCCGTTCCGTTCCGCAATCTCACGGATGCGGAGGGCAAGGAAATCGAGACCGCTGGCAACCACCCTGGGCGCTGCCATGGACCCGTGATCGTAGCGAATCGCGACGGCATAGTGGGTAGGGTTGACGATGACGGCGGTGGCTCCAGGGACGTCGCGAAGCATGTGCTTGCGCAGCATCTCCCGCTGCAAGCGCCGCACGCGAGCGCGGATGAGCGGGTGCCCTTCCACTTCCTTCATTTCGTCCCGGATCTCCTGGCGGCTCATGCGGAGATCCTTGCGATACTTCATCTGGGTGCGCGCAAAGTCGAGCACGCCCAGAACGAGGAACAACCCGGCCGCGCGCCAGAGGAGATTCTCGATGGATGCGCCCGTAATCTCAATTCCATGGCGCAGAGAAGTGAGGGGAAGCATCAGGTACACCGGGATCTCCTCTTTCGCGATTCGGTAGACGATCCAGCAGAATAAGGGTAATAGAAACAGGGCCTTGAGGAATTCGGGTCCGTTCTGGGTGAGCGTTTGTTTGGCTTTCTTGAATGGATCGATGCGCTTGGGATCAAGGTGCAATCGCTTGGCGCTGAAGCCGAAGCGTGTTTGCAGCAGTTGAAGGAGGAGCGTCAGGAACACAATGCCAAGCACGGCGCCGGACATCCCGCCTCCATATCGCATCGCGAGATCGATCGCGATGTTATGGAGCTGCTGCACGCTCAGCCGGTCGCGAAAGGCCTCCTCGACAAAGTAACGCAGCACATCGACAAGCGCGCGGACGGCCGCGGGTGTTTGAGTGACAATGAGCGCAAGGAGGGCGACAAACTGCAGACTGCCGAGGAACTCGCGCGAGACGGCAAACTGGCCTTCTTCGCGAGCTTTGTCGATCCGCCGCTGTGTGGGCTTCTCCGTCTTCTGACCGCGGTCCGACATGGGTTAGCCGCCCGCCAAGCTTCCCCGAGCTGCGGCTCCCACGGCCATCCGTAAGGAACTCTCAAGGAATGCGAGGACCTTGCCGCCAAAGATCTCATAGAGACGCACGTAGGTAGTGGACATCAACCCGAGCACGAACAGGCTAAGCAGCAGCTTGGCGGGAAAGATCATGCTGAGCAGTTGCAACTGGGATTGAACGCGGCCGAGCAGGGCGAGTGAGAGATCGATTAGCAGGAGAAGCGCGATCAGCGGCATGGAGAGCCGTGCGGCAATCTCAAACATCGATGTCCCCAGTTGCACCAATTGGTTGGCTGCGGCCACATCGGGTGTGTAGCTGCCAGGGGGAACCCGCGTGATGCTTTCTCCCAAAAGGTAGAGCACCTGGCGATGCATGCCAGTCGCGAAGAACAGCAGCGAGGCGATCAACTGCGCGAGGACCTGCAAGAGCCCTGCATCCGCCTGAGTGGAGGGGTCGATGATCGACGCATAGCCAAAGCCCGCCTGCAGGGCAAGGAACTGCGCGCCGAGGACGAAGGCTTCAATCAGGAAGTGCACGGCCAATCCCCAAAGCAGACCAAAACAGAGTTCCGATAGGCACCATACGAGCATCGTTCCCGTACTCACTTCAGCCGGAAGAAGCGCCGGCACGCGCGCGAGCAGAGGAACGGTCAAAGCGATGGCCACCAGAGGACGCACCGTTTCCGGGAGCGCCCGCAATCCGGGTATCGGTAGAAAGATCAGCAGTCCGGACATCCGGCTCAGCACCAGCAGGAAGCTGAGGATGCGTGCTTCGGAGAGAGTCACGTCAACGGGCATACTTCTCCAGGTTTCCCAGGATAGATACGCAGTACGTAATCAAGCGCTCCAGTGTCCAGGGCAGGAACACGATGATGGTGGCGAAGAAGGCCAGCAGCCTTGGGATGGTGTTGAAGGCGCTATCCTGCATGGACGTCAGCACCTGGATCAGGCTTACGACCGCTCCAACCAGGAAGCAGAGCGAAAGGATGGGGAGGCCTACCCAGAATGCCGTCCACAGGCATTGCCGGATGATTTCCGAAACGGCATCGGGCGTCATCCCACACCCCCGAGGAAGCTCTTCATCAGCGAACCAACCATGAGATTCCAGCCATCAGCGAGCACAAAGAGAAGGATCTTGAACGGGGCAGAGACCATGACGGGAGGCAGTTGCACCATGCCGATGGAAAGGGTAATGGACGCGACGAGCAGGTCAATCACCAGGAAGGGCAGGAACAGGACCGCGCCGATCTGGAACGATGTCTGCAACTCCGAGAGAACGTAGGCCGGGGCGGTCACGAGAAAGGGCAGCTCGGCGGCATTGCGCGGCGAGGATGCTCCCGACATCTCCAGGAAGAGTTGGATATCCTTCTCGCGGGTGTACTTGAGATGAAACGTCTTGAGTGGCTGCGAGAGGGCGTCTCCGGCTTGCGCGAGACTGAGTTCCCCACGCTGGTAGGGCTGGTACGCTTTCTCGAAGATCTCCTGTCCCACCGGCCGCATGATGAGAAGCGTTAGAAAGAGTGACATCCCAATCAAGACCTGATTGGAGGGCGTGGTTTGGGTCCCGAGCGCTTGACGAAGAAAGTGAAATACAACGACAAGCCGAAGGAACGGCGTAAGGCACATTACCATCGCGGGCAGCAAGACGAGCGCGGTCAGGAGCACCACGATCTGCAAGGGGATATTGACCTCGCCTTGAGCGCCGGGAGTGAAACGGACTCCCGGAATGGGAGAAGGAATCGCTTGCGCGAAGGCGCAGGCGTTGCAGAGTAGGGCGACCGCGGCAGCTCGGAGGATCGCCGTTACGGATCGCGTGTGAACGATCCGGGGAAGGACCGCCGTCATTGGATCACTCCGTGCTGCGTCATTCCGCGTTGGTTAACTCCGGGGAGTGAAGGCTTCAGGCCGCCAACAACGGCTTGCCCGGTGGCGGAAACCTGTCGCGACTGCCGATGCGCTACCGACCGCCCTCGTGGGATTCCCAAGCGCCGGTTCCGTGGCGCGCTGGATGCGGCGCTTCTCTTCGCGGCCATGCCTTGGTCCGCTTGCGGTGCACCATCGCCCCACGTGGATAGGACGAGAGGCGCGGCCCCGGCTTGCGAAAGGATGTGATATTCACGGTTTCCGACGCAGAGAACGAGAAATTGCAACTGGGGACCGAGGGCTTTCCGCGCACGTACCGACACGCGTTCCGATGCCGCAGTGCGCCCCGTGATGAAGCTCCACCAATGCGCGCGTCGCGCGTTGCCGTCCAAGTTCTCCGGTTGCGGTATTGAGCCGCCCGCCGAATGCGCACCCGCGGCACGTCCAGGACGAGGGGAGGAGAACCGCATTGAGCCGCCGGGCAACCGGAACCGAAATCCAGCGCCTTCGTTTACGAGTACATGGCGTCGAAATAACCAAGCGGCAAGGCACACCAAGACAGGCCATATCCATACTCGCGCCAACAGTTCCCCAAAGGGCATCGGCAACGCCCAAAGAACGACATAATTCATCCAACGGTCCTCCATGCCGGCTGCGCCACTTGAAAGCGGCTCCGGACGATCCGATGGAAAGGGTCGCTGGGGGGAACGGATGTCAGTTCCGCGTCGCGCCTGGCGCGCACGCGCCGCGCTGCCGTCGCATTCCACTCGACAAGGGCGGCTTGATCGAGGGAAGCGCCAATCCGTTCCCGGCGTAGGTTTCCGATATTCGGGAAGTGCGCCGGGAACGGGAACGGTTATCCGTTCTCGAAATCCGTAATGCGCACGCCGAGCTTATCTTCGAGGACGACGATCTCGCCGAATCCGATCAGGATGCCGTTCATCCAGACGTCGACGTTTTCCCCGGCCGCGCGGGAGAGTGCAATCACACTGCCCGGTTCGAAGTTCAGCATCTCGCGAATCGAGATCGTCCGCCGATCCAGCTCCACCTCCATTTCCATGGGT
>JADYZL010000097.1 GCA_020853155.1 Bryobacterales bacterium | reverse complement strand
TCGAGAATCATCTCGCGCACCTTCTCGCTCAGGTCGAGCAGCTCCGTGATGGCCGTGCGCCCGTGGTAGCCCGTGCCCCCGCACTCAAAGCAGCCCGCCCCTTCCTTGAAATCCACGTGGCGCCACTCCGCCAGGTCGAGGCCGCTTTCAAGAAGATAATCGTCCCCGTAATGCGCGCTGCGCTTGCAGTGTTCGCACACCACGCGCACCAGGCGTTGGGCCAGAATGCAGTTCAGGGCGGAGACGAAATTGTAGGCTTCCACGCCCATGTTCAGAAAACGCCCCAGCACGTCGAAGACGTTATTTGCGTGTACCGTCGTGAAGACGAGGTGCCCCGTGAGCGCGGCGTTAATTGCGATTTGCGCCGTCTCCTGGTCCCGGATTTCGCCCACCATCACCTTGTCCGGATCGTGCCGCAAAATCGAACGCAGGCCGCGCGCGAAGCTGAGGCCCTTCTTGTCGTTCACCGGAATCTGCGTGATGCCCTTGAGCTGGTATTCCACCGGGTCTTCGATGGTGATGATCTTGTCTTCGTCGTTCTGAATCTCGCTCAGTGCCGCATAGAGCGTGGTGGTCTTCCCGGAGCCGGTGGGGCCCGTCACCAGCACCATTCCGTACGGCTCCTTGATATAGCGCCGGAACTTCTGGATCTCCGCTTCATCGAAGCCCACCACTTCGAGCGAGAGCCGTGAAAACTTCTCGCTCATCGATTCCTTATCAAGCACGCGGAGCACGGCGTCTTCCCCGTGGATCGTCGGCATGATCGAGACCCGGAAATCGATCAGGCGGCTCTTGTAGCGCACCCGGAAACGTCCATCCTGCGGCACCCGGCGCTCGGCGATATCCAGTTCGCTCATCACCTTGATGCGGGAGAGAATCGCCGTGTGCCACTCCTTCGCAATCGGCGGCATGGCGTATTGCAGCACCCCGTCGATGCGGTACTTGATCACCACTTCGCCATCCCGCGTCTCGATGTGGATGTCGCTCGCCCGCCGCTCGAGCGCGCTGAAGATCGTCGTATCCACCAGCTTGATCACCGGCGCGATATCGGCGTCTCCCGAAGTGAGCCGCTCAATCGAGAGCGTCTCTTCCGGGTTCTCTTCCTCGCCCACCAAATCGAGTGCGAAGCCCGCTGTCGCCTCTTCGAGCACGCGCTGCGATTGCTCGGTCTTCTTGAGCAGTTCGCTGATCTCGGAGAGCGTCGCCACCTTCACCCGCAGCTTCTTCCGCAGCAGGATGCTCAACTCATCCACCACGCTCAAATTGCGAGGGTCCGAAATGGCGATCTCGAGCATCCCGCCCTGTTCGCGCAGCGGCACAAAGCTGTAGCGGAACATCAGGTCCACCGGGATCGAGCGAAAGAGATCGTGGTCGATCTCCGCCGTCTTGAAATCCACAAACTCGCAGCGGTAGCGCTGCGCCATGGCGAGGGCGTTCTGCCGCTCGAGTTCCGCGTTGCGCGCTCTTGCTTCGGTGGTGGTTGCCATGCGAAATTCTCTGTTCCGTTCGTGCCTATCCCAGCCGGTCTGCCAAGGAAAAGATGGGCAGGTAGAGCGCGATCAGCACGAACGCGACAAAAATGCCCATGAAGATCATGATCGCGGGTTCGATCAACGAGAGCGCCGCCGTCATCCGCGTATTCACATCGCTCTCGAAGAACTCGGCCACGCTCGAAAGCATCGTCGTGAGCGCACCCGTCGATTCCCCCACCTCGATCATATCGATCGAGAGTGGAGGGAAAAGTCCCGTTGCCGATAGCGCGGAAGACAAGGGCTTGCCCTCCTTCACCGCCCGCCCGGCGCTCCCGATCGCCTTGCGCAGCAATCTCGATTCGAGCGATTCCGATGCCGTTTCGAGCGCGGGCAGCAAGGGAATGCCCCCCGTCAGCAGCGTCGCCAGAATCCGGGAGAACTGCGAAACCTGAAACTTGATCCAGATATCCCCCGCGATGGGCAGCCGCAGCTTCATCCGGTCCAGCGTCTCCTGCGCTGCCTCCCCGCGCGCCCACCAGCGGAAGCCAAAGATCCCCAGCGCCGCCGCGCCAAACAGTCCCAGCACGTAATCTTTGCTTGTCGTGCCGAAGGCGATTAGCACGCGGGTCACCAACGGCAGTTCCGCCGACATGCTGTTATATAGCTCCGCGAAACTGGGCACCACGTACGTCACCAGAAACACAATCAGAAGCAGCACCAGCACGATCAGAAAACAAGGATAAATGAGCGAGAGCATCAGCTTCTTGCGCACGGCAAGAGTCAGGCGCTGATATTGGATGTAGCGGTCCAGCACCTCTTCGAGGCTGCCCGCCTTCTCTCCCGCCATCAAAGACGTCACGTAGATCGGTGGAAAAACGTGCTGCGCGCGGAACGCCTCGGAGATCAGTGCGCCGCCCTTTACTTCGTCGCGGATCCGCTTGAGGTATCCCGACATCTTGGGGTCGCTCAACCGCTCGGCCAAGAGGTCGAGTGCTTTTAGAATCGGCAATCCAGCCCGCACCAGCGTCACGAACTGCTGATTAAATACCAGGAACCGCTCCAGATTCAGCTTCTTTCGCCTGCCAAGAAGACCGCCGGAGATCCCAGAGGCGGCCTTCGCGCGAACGGAGTATACGAGATAGCCCTGCTGAGTATAGTTCTCCCGGAGTTGGGCTTCCGAATCCGCCTCCTCCACCTTCTGGTGGATCTTGCCCCGGTTATCCGCGAATTTGAGTACGTACTCCGCCATCGCTCAATAGGGTTCCGGTTCGTCTACTGTTCCGCGTCCACCACGCGCGCGCCTTGCGGCGGTTGAAAGTCGAAGAGGGATGCAGCCAGCGGCGCATTGCGCTTCTCGTTCTGAAAGCGGAAGCGATTCACGGCCTGGTCTACCCCCGTCACTTCCACTTCAAGGATCTCGAAGCCGGGCGTCACCAGAAACGCCACCAAGCTGTACGGGGCCTTCTCGCTGCGCGGCTCTGCCGTAATCCAATAATTCTTCCCCCCCGGCTTGAGCGTGAACCGCCGGAAGTCCTTCTGAAAATCGAGCCGCCCCAGCAGAAACGCCAGCGGCGCGCGCAAATCGTCCGTCGCTTTGAAGGGCGTCCGCTCGGCCACATTGGTCGAGGGAGAGTACAGATACACGAACTTGCCGTCGGAGACGAAAAGCTTATTCGCGGGCTCCCGGTAATCCCAACGCATCTTCCCCGGCTTCTGCAAGTAAAGCGTGCCGGATTCCGTCCGTTGCCGCGGCCCAAATGCGAAAATCTGCGTGAATTGCGTCTCCAGCGTCTTCGTCGCGTTATACCGTTTCTCGATTCCGTTCAAAATCGGCAAAATGGAGGTCTGGGCGAACGCGCTCGTCCCGCATAGAGATAGCAATACCCAGAGAATCGCCGGACGAATCATACACATTAGACGCATGCCTCTCCAAAAACGTGTAGGTCTCCCACCGTTTCGTGGGACGCCGCCCGGCCGGTTTCGGATGCGCATGGCTCCGGGGTCCCCCCTCTTTGCTCCGGTTCCGGTAGAGAATAGGTACGTGTGATCGGAGGCGCGAGAACAATGAGCCAGCTATACATCGCGGGGAAAGTCCTGCATGAGCAAGGGCCTTGGGGCGAGAACCGGCCCGTCTCCGGCGCGCGGGTGGAGATCTTGAGTGGAGAGGATCCCGTCCGTGGCGCGGACCTCATCCTGCTCGCCACCACCGATGCCAACGGAGAGTTTACCGGCCTCACTACCGAATGGCGCGGCATGGTTCTGAAAACGATTCCGGACCCGGAGAAGCCCTGGAAGACGATGCAGGTCGAGGAGCCCGATCCGGAAGAGAAACTCTCTCTCCGCGCGCGCATCCGCCAATC
Organism: Bryobacterales bacterium; assembly: GCA_020853155.1. Classification (GTDB taxonomy): domain Bacteria; phylum Acidobacteriota; class Terriglobia; order Bryobacterales; family Bryobacteraceae; genus JACTMJ01. The sequence continues at coordinate 1,542 of JADYZL010000097.1, read as the reverse complement.
CACCGCGCAAGGCGTCCAAGTGTGTACGCTCCCCGTCAAGTACGTGGACGATCTCACGCCGGTTGCTCCGCTCGTCGTGAATTGGGGGCCGCCGGAGCAAAGCGTCGTCGGCTCCATCAACGGCATCGCGTGCAACTCGCCCATGGAGTTCCTGGAGCGAAGTATGGCAGCGCTGACGGCCCGGCCCAGCGAAATCCGCATGGAAGCGTTCGGGCAGGCCGGCGAACCGTTTCTGGAACTCACCGCCCCCACCGCCCGCCAGCAGCGCCTCGCCGCCGCCATGCATCGGAAGCCGGAAGAAATCCTGCACATCCGCACCCTGCTCACCGGCGGCGATGCAAATGCGCAAGACGGGTCCGAATCTTTCTGGATCTCCCTCGTTGTCGCCTCCATCGTCTTCTCGCCCGTTACCGGACAGGCTGGCGCGGGCTTTGGCCTCGCGCTGCTGCGGCTCTTGCAGAGCGGGTATCGGATCCACTCTCTGGGGAACGCCAGCGTCTCCATGAACGGAACCGGCGTGGCCATCCACCTCGAATATCCGGGCTGAAGATCCTCCGATTCAATCTCGCAGCGCTAGATCGGCGCAACCTCCACGGAATAGGCGCCATCGCATCCGCGACGTCCGCGCCGGCCCGTGTTTCTCCAAGAGGATTCTGGGAATTTTCTGTACAGATTCAACGTGGTAGCGTATCCCAATATCAAATATCACGATGCATATCGGTAAGTGAGTGGACCGCAACAACGGCGCGGCGCCACTCCGGTAGTGGCTATGAGGAACCATTCAGGAGGATCTGGCATGAGGGTGAATGAGTTGGGTGTAATCGTTTGCGTGGCTTCTTTTGCTCTGGTTTGCGCTTCGCTGAGCATTGCCAATGCAGCGCAGGAAGGCAAGACGGATCAGGACAAGGCCCCCTCTTATACGGTCTCGACCGACGGCCCTGGGCTTTACCGAACGTATTGCGCGGTGTGCCATGGCGTTCGAGGGCAGGGAGACGGGCCGGCGGCGCCGGCGATGAAGCAGAAAGTCAGCGATCTGACAGTCCTCAGTAGGCGGAACGGCGGCAAATTTCCGGAAGAGCAGGTCTATGCTTCCATCTCCGGCGATCGGGCTTCGAAGATCCGGGCGCACGGCACTTCCGATATGCCCACGTGGGGATATATCTTTCGCCGTGATTCGAAATCGCCGGGTGATCGCGAAGCCGTAACGCGGCTGAAAACCCTCACCGCGTATGTGAAGAGCATACAGGTGAAATGAACCTGCATCGCCGGGGAGCGGCGTGCTTCGGATCATATCGGGCTCGCGCGGCGGCGCTGGAAGTCCCGTGAGGCATCCGCGCTCCGGCGTGTTAAGTCGCTTTCCCGGTTTTCCGCATGCAAGAAGCGCTCGTGCGCTGCGGGGTCACAGGGCTTCCAAATAGTCTCTCCTGGTGTAACCTGCCCAGTTTCAGCATGTTAGGCTGGCCGTTAACCCTCGATACGCATTCGATGGTTCGTTTCTCCAAACGCTGCACCGATAATCGGGGTGGTGGCGGGCATCTCTGT
>JADYZL010000096.1 GCA_020853155.1 Bryobacterales bacterium | reverse complement strand
GATGCGAAGGTCTTCCGGCTTGAGCCGGTTCAGGATGAGGCGGGCCCGGCGGGTGTGGTAATCGCTGGTCACAATGAGTATCGAATTCCAACCGCGCCGTTTTGCTTCGCGGAAGATAGCGAGGGCCTCGGCTTCCGTACTGGTAGCGTCATTTCGCAATGGCTCGAACAGGGCGCGGGGGTAGCCCTGCCGCACCGCATAGTCTATCTCCAAATCGCACTCGCAGACGCCGTAGATCCAGGCGGCGCCGCTCGCCAGCACAATGGGGGCGTAGCCCCGCTGGGCGAGATCGGCCGCGGCGCGGATGCGATAACCGTAGCCATCCCCCGCCAGCACGACGATGCCATCGGATTTCACCGGGGGATCTCCCCGCACCAGAAACCCGGCGGGAAGGGGCAGCCACCACTGCCAGCTTAGCGCGGCGAGCGCAAGCGGGATGAGCACGGCAATGCCCCATCGCTTCGAGCGCGTCACAATGCCGCCCGGATCCCCAGGCAATGGGGCAGCGTTTTCGATATGCCGCGAGCTTGCATCGGCTAGGAGAGGGACTCATCCGATCCGCGAGGGTGCAGGGAACCTTCCTTGCGGAGGGTGTGGAACAATTGCTCCACATCGGCTTCGTCGTCCGGAGAGAGGACGTTCCATTGATGATCGGTGAGCGTGCAGCGATCCCGGAAGGCTTCGAGATCCTCATCCCAGAATTGGCGGTACGGCAACCCGTGGATGAGGGCGAAGCGCGCGTGGCGGCGGATCTGGTGGAGGAGCTTGCGGCTGGATTCGCGGCTGCCGGTGTAGACCAGGAAGAAGCGCCGGTTGCTATTCAAGGTGAGCGGAACGACGAGCGGGGCCACGGAGCGGGGTTCATCCACGTGGCTTAGCGCCTCCCAGGCGATCCGATGGCGGCCTGCCTGGAGGTGGCTGTCATGAACTTCGATGGGCGGCCGGGTGACGAAATAAACGAGAGTCAGCGAACAGAGTGCAAAGGCGAAGGCGAAGCCAATAGCGGGAAGCCAAAAACGGGAAAGGAACGCGCACGCGATCGCGACACCCGCGCCCGCAATCATCAGCCGGGTGTAGAGAGCCGAAGGCAGATAGCGAACAAGCGATCCCACAACCTTAGCCTATACCCCTCTCGGGAGAGCGTCAATTTCCGCTAAGGGATGCGTGTATGCTAGGCATAGCCCGCCAAATGATGGCGCGCGCAGCGACCCGCACGGGAGGAAGGAAACCCATCCATGAAACGGCACTATCCAGCGCTATTCGGCCTTATGATCTTGACGCTCACTCTGGCGACCGCCGGAATTGCACAGAGCCTGCCCCAGTGGAGACCGCTATTCAACGGCAAGGACCTCAGCGGGTGGGTGAACGTGAACACGGACCCCGACACGTGGTCTGTGAAAGACGGGATGATCGTGTGCAAGGGGCATCCGATCGGCGTGATGCGTTCGGACCGGCAGTATGAGAATTTTCTTCTTCATGTCGAGTGGCGGCACATGGAGGCCGGCGGCAATTCGGGTGTATTCGCGTGGAGCAATGCGGTACCGGGCGAGAAGAACCGCCTCCCCAATGGGCTGGAGATCCAAATGCTCGACCCGGAATGGGTCCGGCTGAATACCAAGGACGGCGTGGAACCGCCGATTGCCTATGTGCATGGGGAATTGTTTGGAGTGGGCGGAGTGACGGCAGTGCCGGATAACCCGCGAGGCACACGGAGCAAGTCAATCGAGAATCGCGTAAAGGGCCGGGGCGAGTGGAATACCTATGACGTGGTGGCCGTGGATGGAACGGTTAAACTTGCCGTGAATGGCAAGTTTGTAAATGGGATTGCGAAGGTATCGCAAAAGAAAGGGTATCTGTGCCTGGAATCGGAGGGGGCGGAGATTCATTTCCGCAATATCCAGATTCTGGAGTTGCCTCCGGGAGTGACCACGCCGGAACAGACGGCGCCGCTGCTGCCGTGACGACTGAAGCGAAGCCTGTTCTTCTAAGCGAGTGGGTGGGAGCTTGTCGGGAACCTGCGCTAATCATCGTGGGGCGACTTTCGAGAAGGACAGTGAATCGTCCTCTAGTCACGACCTGGCTTCAGTCGTTTTGAGAATCACCTTTCGACCTTGTGTCGGGAAGTGCAACAAATTAGGGGACAGCACTGGCCCATGAACCGTGGGTTCACCCCCAATCATGAAAATTAGCCGATCAATGGCCACCTGAAGAATCAATAGGTTGCGGCTATTTTCAAGAGAGTGATGCCACGCGACTCAGCTCATCTGGTTCGTCTCAAAAATCCAAGATTTCTGTGACTCAAATTGATTCAGCCGTTGAAGAGATAGCGGCGTCGTAAGCGGACTTCAATGCCACCCATTAGCTTTCAGCACTTTTACATTTGCAACTTTTGACCTGGGAAACATCATTTTCCTTGACTAAAAAGCGAGGCCAGCGCACGATGAGGGTACCGTCAGTTCCAATCGAGTATCCGGTCCTTTTATCTGCTGCTGAACACTCCTCCTCACGGATTGACAGTTCCCTCGCTTCGTCAAGTCAGCGAAAGCGGGAACTTGCAATTCGCCTTGGAGCACCGGCATCTAATCGCAATGCAGGCACGGATCGCTTGGGCTTCAGTAAATATACACCCTGAAAGGATATGTGTGCATGAGAACGCATCTCACTTTTCTTTCCACTTGCCTTCGGGCATGCTTGCTAGGCACGATCTACCTGTTGTGTGTAATCCCTAGCTTGCATGCGCAGCTTATTGATTTTGATAAGTGGGACGATATTAAGTATCTAATACCACTTTGTGCAACATTGGATACAGATTTCAATTTGTTAAGCAACTCCAATGCATCTAAAAATACCCAGATTCAAGTATTCACTGGGCTAGGTGAAAGTGATCTAGTCCACGTATCTGGCGCTTGTCGAACAATTAGCAACTCAATGAGGCAGATTGGGTCAGAGGCAAGATCTGAACAAAACCACGTTCAGAATCGGCAGCTTCCACAGAAGAGGGTGATTTATTTCAATCAAAGGCTTCAGTCTTCCTTATTGGCGACATCGACTTCCTTACACGCGAATCTAACGCCCGCAGGCCGTGAAACTTTGTCGAAAAAGCTAGGGTTTTTGCGCGTGGCAACGACGGGCCTTACTTTTGGTGACGAGAACACCAATAATAAATAAAGACTGCTTGGAGGTATTTTCAATGAAGTACACATTGTTCTTCCTATTGCTGATTTCTTTCGCAGCGTCCGCACAGTGCCCAATCGAGGCGTATGTGACCAAGACGTCGCAACGAACCGGGGATAATAGCATGTCCGGCTCGGTCATTGGGTGGGCTGCGAGTGGTTACTGGTGGGAATGGCAGGTAGAAGTTACCGGCGCTTTAAAGTTCACTCCCCAAGGAGGTTCGGTATCGACAATTGACTCAGGTTCTAAGTTCGGGTGGTTATCCGACATTGGCATCATGAATGGAGTCAGATGGGGCACATCGAAAGATCTGGAGTCTCGGGGTAACGGAGCATATTACACCACCGGGTCTGGAGTGTTCGTCGCGCCGTACTGTGGGGCTGGTGGAACAATTCCTGCTGCTAATAGCCCGACACAAACTATCCGGAGGCCTGAGAGGCCTACTTACCAAACAGCTCCATATCAGGATGCTATCATGCACCTAGGAAAGGACGCCTCGGGCAATCTGATTGCGGCCACGCAGCAGTATAAAAGCTCATCGATCATTGCTCCTGGAAATTCTAATGGGGCATCTGGAACACCTGCATGGACACTGGTGCAGAGCGGATTGAAGCCGGAGTACGCAAGTATCTCAACAACGTCAGGCCCTTCAACAACCATTAAGGCATTGTCATATAGTGACAATTGCCTTACTTATAATGTCCAATTAAAAACGTCTTATGATGGTTTTTATTCCGATGTGATGTATATATTTATCAATAGACCTCATCGATCAATTTATCGGTATTGGGAAGATCAACATCATAGCTTGGGTTCCTCATACTCAAGTTTCTTAAGTTATGAGACGCTAACCCGTTGCGAAGGGATTGCGATGGATGGTTATGGTGTGAACTTTACACCAACTGGTATTGCATCCTCTTTCTCCAATTGGCCATCGATACCAAGTGTTTCTACGGTGGCTTCACCCAATATTGAACTTGCGCTACTCGCACCTGCTCCGAATACATGCGGACCGAATGGCAATGAGGCGTGCAACCCGCTGCCGACTAACCCTCAGAACCCGCTCGGAAATCAAGAAACGCAAAACCGTTACGAAGTATTGAAGGTTGGGAGTGTTATGCTCGACGCCGGGGTTGCAGTTCAGGATCATTTGTCACGACGGTATCGTGATCACGCTACTCACACTAATCAGGTAACACCGCTGGTGTTGGACTAAGTATAGGAGGGACATGAAATGATAAGAGATAAAACGCTTCTCAGAGGTATTGTACTTTGTCTATGTGCTTGCGTCGGCGCGGCGGTTTTCGCATCACCGGTCGATCTCGTTCCACGCGCGACCGGCGTAGCCGTCGGCAAGTTGCAGAGTATCGGAAGGAGTGGCGACAAGGCAATTCTAAGCTTTAATTTGTCCACGCAAATTGCCGGGGAAGCACCCACTGGGGTGGTCGATTTTGCCTTGAACAACGCTAACGTATCGGACCTTGACTTGCGCTTTGCAGGCCTTACTTACATCGTATTGGTATCGAAATCCGAAACAAGCGGATGGCAGCTCGTCGTCGATGAGAAGAATACTTCCCTTGTGCCGCAAAGTCTGGTGCCGGTTTTCGAAGATCTTCCTTTCGAGCAATGGGTACGCGACGGCAGGTTCGCCGTGAGAGGCGAGCTTGCGCGATTCCTGTTGTGGGTTATTGAGCGCCGGCCCGATTCCGGAAAAGCGTTCGGTCTGCTTCTCGATCTGTTGAGCGGACCGCCGATCAATAATGACTTTGTTTCGGATAAACTTTTTTCGCTTTCTAATGGCGGGAATACAAAGGTCCAAGGCATGGCTGTCGCCGCTCTCCTGCATGCCAACGATCCCCGGGGCTTGGAGAGGCTTTATTTGGCAATCGCCGGCGGAGAGACGGAACTATTGGACCAGGAAGTAGTTTCCTACTCGCTTCGCCGGATCGACCCCACGCAGCACGGCCTGGGGACCGTGCTGAAACATCTCTTGGAAGCCAAGCCGCCTCGATTCCGGCGAGGAGTGGCCCTCCTCATGGCCCGGACGCATACCAGGGATTTGGCGCAAACTTTCGTGTCGTTGTTGGACGATCCCGATCCCGAGATGGTCAGTTACGCCGTGGGCGGATTAGCAATGTTCGCCAACGGAGTACCACCGGGAAAACTCGAACCCGGCACGGGCCCCGCGCCTTATCGTACTGACGAGACGATCGCGCACTCAGTGATGAGCGTTGATGCCATCGTCAAGCGGCGAGACTACTATGTGGACTTTTGGAAGATGTGGTGGGAGCGGCACGCAGCGGAGATCTTGAAGGACGAAGCAGGCATCGGCCTGAATCCATAAAGGTGGCGCTGTAGCCAGGAAGGCCGAGGGACGGCTTCTTCCATTCAGGATCGGTAACAAACAGAAGCCCGGGCAGGAAGGTTTGCGGCCATCCCGCCCGGGCTTTTCGTCAATTGATCTAGCGAAGCTCCTACCAGCGGGAGCCGCCACCCCCGCCGCGAGCGCCGCCGCGGCCACCACCGCCGCCGGATCCGCCACGGCCGCCTCGGCTGAAGCCGCCGCCCCCGCCGCGGGAGCCGCCACCGCCTTCCGGCCGCGGCCGCGCTTCGTTCACGTTAATGGCGCGCCCGCCTAATTCGGTTCCATTCAGGGCCGCGATTGCGGCCTCCGCTTCATCCCCGTTCGCCATTTCGACGAAGGCGAATCCGCGAGGTTGCCCCGTTTCCCGGTCATTGATGATGGCAACGCTTTCGACTGCCCCGTATTGCGTAAATAGATCGAACAACTCATCCTGTGTAGTTCGGAAGCTTAAGTTGCCTACGAAAAGTTTGGTCACTCGCGGACCTCCCCGGAACTCATTTGAATTTGTCGTTGAGAATCGAAACCGTGACCAAAACGAGGAAAGCCAGCTTTGGAAAAGTCACACACCCCATCGGACGCCGTCAGATACCCATCACGACTCAAACAGAATACCATCGCAAGGTCCAATTCGTAGCCATGATTCGCAGCTTGGCCGCCTCGGGGAATCATGATGACTATCGCAGCCGGAAAACCGGTTGCCAACGGGCTATGCTGAAGGATTGCCAGGCGCGGGAGGATCGTTCCCGGCGGCGCTCCCGTTTATGAATATTTTGTTTATTGGAGATATCTTCGGCCGGACGGGCCGGCGGATGGTGGCCGCGCACCTTAAGCGGCTGCAAAGCGAGTTGGCCATCGACCTGAGCATCGCGAACGTGGAGAATGCGGCGGCGGGGTTCGGGGTGACCCCCCGGATTTGCGAGGACTTCCTGGAAATGGGCATCGACGTGATGACCACCGGGAACCACGTTTGGGACAAGAGCGAGGTGTATGAGTATCTAGATAAGCAACCCTTACTGCTGCGGCCCGCGAACTACAAGGCCAGCCTGCCGGGAAAAGGACTGGTTCTGCATACGCTGCCCAGCGGCGTTACGGTCGCGGTGATGAACCTGCAAGGCCGCACGCACATGGCCGATATCGACGACCCTTTCGAGAAGGCCGAAACCTTGCTGGCACAGATCCCGGATTCGGTACGGGTGCGATTCGTGGACTTCCACGCGGAGATCACGAGCGAGAAAGTGGGCATGGGCTGGTTTCTCGACGGCCGGGTGAGCGCGGTGATCGGCACGCACACGCACGTGCCCACGGCGGACGAACGGGTTCTGCCAAAGGGGACCGCGCTGCAGGCGGACGCGGGAATGACCGGGGCTT
>JADYZL010000095.1 GCA_020853155.1 Bryobacterales bacterium | reverse complement strand
CGATGAACCTGGCATGGGTCCTGTTGAAATTTCACATAGGTATGCTCACCACGGTACGCTGGATGTCGCGAAGCGGCTGGTGTCTCCGGGAAGCGTTCGCCGAAGGCGGGGCCGCCTTGGGCGCACCAAACTGCGGCTTCAAGTGGGCGAGCACGATGCTCCGCCCGAGTTCCTGGGTCCGCCGGTGCCATTTGGCATCTCTCCTCCTGGTCCTCCGCTGGGCCTTCATCGGCCACGTCCTTTCGCCGTTTCCTTTGTCTGCTAGAAATTGCAGATATCTACCCGCAAGCAGCCCCTGAATCATTCGAAAGTCCCGGTAGTTTGTACTACTTGTTCCAAAACTCTCATTCTTCCTGAATCTCTAGCCTGTTTATGGATAACATGCAACACTTTCCATAGTTTGCGAAACAGTCAATCACATTCATAGTCAGGAAAACAGGGGAATACCGATGAAGAGATGCTTTGGTTACGGTGTATTGGTGCTGTGCGGACTCTTTGTTGCACACAGCTCTCATGCGGAGACCATCGTCTACCCCAATTCGCCGGGTGGAGATGCCTACACAAACGCTTCTGGCTTCAATCAGGGCCAGGCCGTGGGCTCCTCGGGGTGGTATTACAACAATGTGAGGGGTTCGGGAGCCGTAGGCGTCAGCGCCCAATACCCGAATGACTCGACAGGCTCCGTTAAGTTTAGCAGCCCGTCCAACTTAGGAAAAGCGGATATCGAGTACTTGGCAAACGGAGTGAATTTCCTTGGGAACTATGTTGCGAGCGGTTCGCTGGGCCTTTTGTCGGATCTCTCCTCGATGAGCTATGAGTGGTACCGCGATGGATCGAGCACCACCATCACCCACTACCACCCGGTGCTTCGCGTGCTGGTGGATGCGGACGGGGACCTTTCGACGGTCAATGACCGTGGCGGGCTGGTATTCGAGGGCATTTACAACGGAAGCACGGTGGCGGCCACGAATACATGGGTGTCAAATTCGATCGCCGCAAGCACCTTCCTGTGGAATTTCGGCCTGGGAGTCGGGTTCGCGTTCGATCTCGATGGCTCCGGTTACGCATACGACGATACCCTGGCCGATTGGCAGGCCTATTTCCCCAACGCCGCCATCATCGGGTTCAATTCCGGGATTGGCAGCGGCTGGAGCGACACGTTCACGGGCGCGGTCGACAAGATCTCGTGGACCATCGGCGATGTGACCACCTCCACCAACTTCGAACTGCAAGCCGTGCCAGAGCCCAGTTCGCTGCTGCTCTCCCTGGCGGGAGTTGCTCTCCTGTTCCTCCGCCAGCGGCGGAAGGCCCGGCGCTAAGGCGGCGCCTCATTAATGCAGCCGGAACCCCTGGGCAGGCATCCACGCCTCGCCCAGGGGTCTTGCTTTATCGAACCTGCCGCTCTGCGCGGCGCCCCTTCGCTCCCGGCGCGCCGTCTCCGATCAGCGGATCGCAACGCTGCGAATCTCTTTCATCCACCACCAAAGTTCCTCGCAGATCCGATCCGGATCCCGGCGGGCGAGACAATCCTCCCGCGCTGCGCGGGCAACCGCGATACGAGCGCTTGCATCCCAGGCCAGCCAGAGGAGGCTTTCGGCCAGGCTTGCCGCTTCGGCGGGACCGGTCCGGATGGGCACCGCCGCGCCCGGCGGGCATCCGTCGCCGCCAGTGCTCTCGCTGACCACCAGAGGCACGCCCAGAGCCATCGCGCGCACTGCGATGCCGGAACTCTCTCCCGCTCCCGGATACTTCAGGTTCACGCAGACATCGGCCGCGCTGAGCAGCAAACGAAACTCGGCTTCGCTGCTGCCGCCGCGCAGGATCACGGCGGGATGCGCTTCAAGACGAGGGAGGATCATCCGCGCGTAATCGTCTGAAGCGAACGCCCCGGCCACCAGCAGTTTCGCGGGTACGCCTTTTTCGCGCAGGGCATCGAGCGCGGCCAGCACGCTGCCGATCCGCTTCGTCTCCCGCAAATGCCCGTAGACGCCCAGCAGAAAATCCACGCTGCGAAGCCCGAGCGACTCCCGGCGGAATCGCTCCCGTACGGCGGGGGTAGGCGCGGCGCCGGGTTCTTCAAGATTCAGGTGAGGAATCACCCGCACCCGTGCTTCGGGCGCGTGCGTCAGCACCGCGCGCCGGGCATCCTCCGAATGCACCACCAAGGCGAGCGAGCGTTCCGCGAGCCGCCTCAACAGCGGGTAGCGAAAATAGCGGGGGTCGCTCATCGCGCGCGCCCGGCTCCGCCAGAGATCCCTCGCCAGATCCTCCACCCAGGCACCGTAGTTGTACGCGAACTCCTCGATATACCGCGCTTGCTCGAAACACCCGATCAGCAGGTGGTGCAGCACGGCGTCATGCAGCAGCACGATGCCCGGTTCCGCAATGGCGCGCGCGTAGATCTCCGCGTGGAGACGATTATTGCCGACGTGGTAGAGATTGCAACCACCGGTGCGATTCGGGAGTACACTGCCATACTGCGAGAGGCCGCGGAGCATCCGGGCCGCATAGTCGGCAACGCCCGATGCGAGCGGGGGAAGCGGCGCGAAGTAGCCCAGGTTCATAGCGGCATGCCCGTGCGCAGAACCATCGGTCATCCTGCGGGCTTCGTGCGCCTGCCGAACAGCGCCGTGCCCAACCGGATGTGGGTGGCGCCTTCCTCAATGGCGGCTTCAAAATCGTTGCTCATTCCCATCGAAAGGGCTTTCAACTCGTACTTCACGGCCAATTCACGCAACCGCGCGAAGTAGGGGCGGCTGCGCTCCGGGTCTTCGAAAAACGGGGGAATCGTCATCAGCCCGAGCAGGCGCAAGTGGGGCAAGGGCTGGACGCCTTCGACAAGCGCCGCAAGGTTCTCCGGGTCGCAGCCGTGTTTGCTTTCCTCATCGGAGAGTTTTACTTCCAGCATTACGTCGAGCGGCGGCAAGCCCGCGCCGGCCCGCGATTGGCTCAAGCGCCCGGCCAGCCGCGCGGAATCCACCGTTTGCACACAATCGAACAGGGGCACGGCCTTATTCACTTTATTGCTTTGCAGGTGGCCGATCAGATGGAAGCGCGCATCTTCCAACGGCCCCAGCAACGGCGACTTCGTTTCAAACTCCTGCACGTAATTCTCGCCGAAATCGCGCAACCCGGCCTGCCATGCGGCAAGTGTCGCGGAAGCGGGAAAAGTCTTGGTGACCGCGATCAGCGTGATCTCCGAACGATGCCGGCGGCTGCGCGCGAGGGCGCGGGCAATTCGCTCCTCAACTTCCGCGAGATTCTCTACGATACGTTCCACCCTACCAGTATCGCCCGGCGGCCTCGGCCATTCGCGCGGCCCGCCAGCGCCGGAACGCCCCGCGCGAATTCCGATTTGAACCGCGGCGCACTTTTCCGTAGAGGAATCCCCCCATCCCGCCACTGTACCGTTGTGACCGAAGCACCGATGACAGATGAGCGAAGTTCGCGTAGCGAACAGGCGCAAACCCTCCGTGAAACCCTATCGCGCTTTCTCTCCACCTGCCGAAAGCCGGCCGTCGTGGAACCGGGGGAGCCGTTGCTGCTCTTGCAAGAGGGCGAGTATTCGTTCGAAGCGGTCCCATACGGCGTGCTGCTCGAAGCCTGGGGCGATTCGAAAGTGCTGCGCCGCCGCATAACGGGCATTCGCCGGGAGACGGCAAGAAAGGTGGACCTCACCATCGAAAAGTTTGGCCGCAAGACCGGCACGCTCACCCTGCTCGATACGGATTCGAGCGAGGCGGCCGTGGTAGAGCGCGAAGCCGCTCGGGCGGTGGACCTCGCCACGTTGTGCCGCTGGTGTGAGCGCCTGTTTCCCCAATGGCGGATGGAGCAAAGCAGTTGCGGTGCGGACCTCGAAAACTCCCTCTCGCCGCGTTTCCCCAGGGCGCTGCTTCGCAACGGCTCCCATGCAATGGCGGTTCTCGCCGCGCCGGATGCCGGGAGCGCGGGCGATGCACTGGCCTTCGCCTTGATCTGGTTCCGTTACGCGCAAACCCGCTGGCCGGCCTTCGCCGTGAAGTCCCTGGCGCTATTCGTACCCCCGGAGGCAGCCGTGGCGATGGCGCTGCGATTGCGCGCATTGCAGCCGGAACTGGTGCAGGCGCGGCTCTTCGTGACGCTTGCGGAAGGGTTCCCCGAAGAGTGGCCGGTGGAGAACAAAGGCAATCTCGATTCCGCCGTCTCCCCGGTCCACTGCCTCCCCGCCGATGCCCGGATTCGCGCGCTCTTTGAGGAAGTGGCCGCCGGCTCTGAAGCCGAAGTGGTCGAGGACCTGCAAGGCAGCTTGCACCTCGAATTGCGCGGGTTGCCGCTGGCGGTTTGCCATGGAGACCGCCTGCGGGTAGGCCTGGCCCTGCGGGAGGCGCGGCGGAACGTGACCGCTGCAAGT
>JADYZL010000094.1 GCA_020853155.1 Bryobacterales bacterium | reverse complement strand
TGGAGGAGCCGCTCAGAACGACTTTCTGATGCAGTTCCAGGCGGACATCCTGGGCTGTAAGATCGTGCGGCCCGCCGATACGGAGACCACCGCGCTGGGCGCCGCGTATCTGGCCGGGCTCGCCGTCGACTATTGGGAATCCACGGATCAGATCGCCGGCTTCTGGAAGGCCGAACGCATCTTCGAGCCGCGCATCGGCGACGTGGAGCGCGAACGGCGCTTCGCTGGCTGGCAGGATGCGGTAGCGCGGGCAAAGGCAAGAACCTAGCAGCGGTGTCGCATTGTTAGTTTCCTGTTTTCAGTTCCGATTCTCCGGTATGCAGACCCACAACCCCGGGCTTGAGTGATAGGGTGAAGGTGTGCGGTGGCAGGCGGCCTTCGGACGGGTGCAACCTTGCAACCGCGCACAACAGCAAGCGAGGGCATGGCAATGGCAATCAAGGCTCCGGGGACAGATCCAGCCACCGCGATTCTGGGCGGCGGAAGGCATCCTCTCGAATCCTTCTTCTCGCCGCGCAGCGTGGCTCTGATCGGCGCGACCGAATCGCCGGGAAGCGTGGGCCGGACGGTGTTCTGGAACCTCATCAGCAACCCCTTCGGCGGCACGGTGTTTCCTGTGAATCCGAAGCGCGATAGCGTGCTGGGGATCAAGGCGTATCCCAACGTGGCCGCGGTGCCGGGCGAGGTGGAACTCGCCGTGATCACCACCCCGGCGCCGGGAGTACCCGCCATCATCCGCGAGTGCGTGGACGCGGGCGTGAAGAGCGCCATCGTCATTTCGGCGGGCTTCAAGGAGACTGGCCCCGAAGGCGCCGCCCTGGAACAGAAGCTGCTCGAAGAGGCGAAGCGCGGCAAGATGCGCGTCATCGGCCCCAATTGCCTCGGCCTGATGAGCCCCATCAGCGGGCTGAACGCCACCTTCGGGCACGGCATGGCCCTGCCCGGCAACGTCGGGTTCATCAGCCAGAGCGGCGCGCTTTGCACGGCGGTTCTCGATTGGAGCGTGACGGAGAAAGTCGGTTTCAGCGCCTTCATCTCCATCGGCTCGATGAGCGATGTCGGCTGGGGCGATCTGATCGACTACCTTGGCAACGACCCCAAAACACGGGCGATTCTCATCTACATGGAGAGCATCGGCGATGCGCGCTACTTCCTCTCGGCGGCGCGTGAGGTGGCGCTTTCGAAGCCGATCATCGTCATCAAGCCGGGCCGCAGCGAGGAAGCGGCCAAGGCGGCGGCTTCGCACACGGGCTCTCTCACGGGCAGCGACGAAGTGCTGCACGCGGCCTTCCGGCGTAGCGGCGTGCTGCGCGTGAATAACATCTCCGACCTTTTCTACATGGCGGAAGTGCTCGCGAAGCAGCCACGTCCGCGCGGCCCGCGCATGACCATCATCACCAACGCCGGCGGCCCCGCTGTTCTCGCGACCGATGCCCTGGCGACGAACCACGCCGAGCTGGCGAAACTCGCGCCGGAAACCGAAGCCGCCCTGAACGAGATCTTGCCTTCCGCCTGGAGCCACGGGAACCCCGTGGATATCCTCGGCGACGCCAAGGCGGACCGCTATGCCAAGACGCTCGAGATCGTCTCGAAAGATCCGAATACAGACGCGTTTCTTGTGATCCTCACGCCGCAAGCCATGACGGATTCGACGGCCACCGCCGAGGTGATGCGAAGCTATTCCAAATTGAACGGCAAACCTGTCCTCGCCAGTTGGATGGGCGGGAACGATGTCGCGAACGGCGTCTCGATCTTGAACTCGGCCGGCATCCCCACCTTCCCCTACCCCGATACCGCGGCGCGGCAGTTCGTCTACATGTATCGCTACACCTACAATCTGCGCGGCCTCTATGAGACGCCGCAGAGCGAAGAGGTGCATGCCGATGAGAGCGACCGCCGCGTCCATGCCGAAGCCATTCTGCAGCAGGCGCTCGACGAAGGCCGCGAGATTCTCACCGAGTTTGAATCCAAGGAACTGCTGAGCGCCTACGGCATCCCGGTCGTGAAGACGGTCGTCGCGCGCGATGCGGAGAGCGCCGCGGCGAGCGCCCGGGAAATGGGCTACCCCGTGGTGCTGAAGCTCTATTCGGAAACGATCACGCACAAGAGCGATGTGGGCGGCGTGAAGCTGAACCTGCAGGATGAAGCCGCCGTCCGCCGCGCGTTCGAAGACATTCGCGAGGGGGTGACGAAGGCGGCCGGCGCGGAGCATTTTCAGGGCGTCACGGTGCAGCCCATGGTGCGGCTGGACGGTTACGAATTGATCGTGGGCTCCAGCCTCGACCCGCAGTTCGGTCCGGTTCTGCTCTTCGGCTCCGGCGGCACCCTGGTCGAAGTGTATAAGGACCGCGGCCTGGCTCTTCCCCCGCTCACAAGCACCCTGGCCCGCAGGATGATGGAGCAAACCCGTATCTACGAAGCGCTAAAGGGGGTGCGCGGGCGCAAGAGCGTCGATTTCGACGCGCTCGAACAACTGCTGGTGCGCTTCAGCCGCCTTGTGGCGGAACTGCGCCGCATCAAGGAGATCGACATCAACCCGCTGCTTGTGAGCGAAACCCAAATGGTGGCGCTCGATGCGCGCGTGGTGTTGCATCCGGCGAGCGTAGCCGACGCCGAATTGCCGCATCTCGCCATCCGCGCCTACCCAACTCGATATGTCGCGAAATGGACTTCCCGGACGGGGATGGAGATGTTGCTGCGGCCCATTCGCCCGGAAGACGAGCCGCTCATGGTGAAGATGCACCAGACGCTGAGCGAGCGCACCGTCTATCTGCGCTATCTGCAAACCTTGAAGCTGGATCAGCGCATCGCCCACGAGCGCTTGCAGCGCATCTGCTTCAACGACT
>JADYZL010000093.1 GCA_020853155.1 Bryobacterales bacterium | reverse complement strand
GTCGCGCCGCGATCGGTGGAGGAAAGGAGCACACCATCGGTGCGCCCGACGTAAATCTGCGCGCCCGCGGAATCCCATGCGGAAACGCGCATTCCAAGCCGGCGGACGGCCGCCGGAATCTGCGCCTCGATCGCCGGAGATGCCGGATCGAGCAACTTCCAACCATAGACGGAGCCAGGCACCCATTCGAGGGCGCGGCCATCCCTTAGCTCCACTTCAAACCCGCGGGTGCCTTCGGGAAAGCGCAAGATCTTCGTGGCGGAAAACGTGGGAAGCCCTTCCCCCGCATGGAACCAGGTGAGCCCGCCGTCGCGGCTGCGCCAGATGCCCAGATCCCCGGCAACCAGAAGATCCAAGGGGTCGAGGGGGTTCAGCGCAAGGTCTGTGAGGGAATCTCCCACAAGGGAGATGCCGCGGTACCGGGTGAGCCCAGTCCACTGCGTGCCACCGTCGTCTGAGCGGTAAATCTGATCGCCCAGCGCATAGACGACATTCCGCGCCATGGGGTGCGCGAAGGTGAACCGCGCATCCGCCCTGGGCCGCGGAACGATGAGGTTCTCCGGGCGTTCAGGCGCCGTGGCATTCTCAACCAACGTCCATCCCCGCCGTTCCATCCATCGATAAACTTCGCCATCGGGCAACTGGGCCACCGGGGCCGGGCCCTCGAACCAGACGCGCTCCACCGGGCCGGAAGCTTCTCCCGCCACGCCGGCAAGGATGGTGGTATTGCCGAAGGGAACCCAGCGATCCTGAGCGTCGCGTACAGCCGTGGCGTTCTGCGCCGGGGCGCACCAAGGCGTTGCCGCCACAAGGAGCACCAGCGGAAGCATTGCCCGAAATCGCAAGGGGGAGATCAAACCTCGTTCACCCACCGGGACAGTCCATCGCGAATTGCCCTCGTTAGCATTCTAAATCGATTCATGCGAAGAAGTTGCGGACATTCCACGCGCTAGAGGCGCACGCGCCGCCATTGCTTTCCCGACTGCACTAGCAATTCCGGGGAATTCGGCGTGTACTTGAGGTCCACCACCTTCTCGCCGTTGATCTCCACCGCATTCGCTTTCAGGCGCCGCACGGCTTCGCTGACCGAAGGAGCCATGCCCGTCTTCGCAAGCAATTTATCGACGCGCACGTGGCCATCCATTAGCACGCCCTCCGGGAGGTCGATCGTTTCGAGATCCGACGGAGCCTGGCCTTGCCGCACCACGCGGTTGAACTCGCCCGCAGCCGCTTCCGCCTCCGCGGCGGTGTGAAAATCGCCGATGATCCGCCGGGCAAGAGCGATTTTCGACTCCATGGGATGCGCCTCTCCCGCCTCCACCCGTTGGCGCAATACGGCAATTTCGGGGATGGAAAGATCGGTGAGCATCTCGTAGTAACGCCACATCAGTTCGTCGCTGATCGACATCAGCTTCTTGAACATCTCCGCCGGAGCCTCGGTGATGCCGACGTAGTTCGCGAGGGATTTCGACATCTTCTGCACGCCGTCCAGCCCTTCGAGCAGCGGCGTCGTGGCGACAATCTGCGGGGGCTGCCCGTAGGCTTTCTGGATCTCCCGTCCTACGAGCAGGTTAAACTTCTGGTCCGTCCCACCGAGTTCGACGTCCGCCCGCAGCGCCACGGAGTCGTAGCCCTGCGAGACCGGGTAGAGAAATTCATGAAGCGAGATCGGGCTGCCTTCGCGGTAGCGCTTCGTGAAATCGTCACGCTCGAGCAGGCGGGCTACGGTGTAATGGGAGCAAAGCCGCACCATCGGCTCAAAGCCCAGCGGTTCCAGCCACTCGCTGTTGAAGCGAATTTCCGTCTTGGCGGGGTCAAGCAATTTGAAAATCTGCTGCCGGTAGGTTTCCGCGTTGGCGGCGATCTGCTCCCGGGTCATCGGCGGGCGGGTGAGGTTGCGACCGGAAGGGTCTCCGATCAACCCGGTCATGTCCCCGATCAGAAAGATGGCGGTGTGCCCCAGGTCCTGGAAATGCTTCATCTTGCGGATGAGGACGGTATGGCCCAAGTGTAGGTCTGGCGCGGTGGGGTCAAACCCCGCCTTCACGCGCAAGGGGCGGCCCACCTTGGCCGCTTCGAGCAACCGGGTTTTCAGGTCTTCGACGCGGATGATCTCAGAGAATCCCTTGGAGAGGTACGCGATTTGTTCGTCAATGGTCAGCGAATGCACTATCCCATTTTGGCATCGATTTCCCCACGCCTTCGGGAGCGCGAAGGAATGCCGCCGGGTTACTGCCCATTGCCGGGATTAGAGCAGCCCGGGCCGCTCAAGTTGTTCCGGCGGGTACAGGTTGGGTTCTTTATTGAGGTCGGGGCTCCCGGGCATCAGGCAGCGGTACTGTGCATACGTATTCGCATTCAGCACATACTGCCCCGTGCGCAGGTTGCAGGCGATGGTCCAGCCGTTCCACTTGTGCGTGCAGACGGGCAGGCATTCCTCGGGGCATTTCTCCGGCGGTGCGGGCTGGGGAAAGCCGGAAGTGCAGGGGTTCCATTTCCCGAATTTCAGCCAGCGCGAAAGGGGAACGTCCTGAATCAGGGTCTGCCGGGTGCTGACGGTGTAAAAAAGCCGCCCAGGGCACCGGGTCTCATTGGCGTGGATGCCTGGAACGTTCTGGCCGCCCGCCAGGATGGTGCGCCAATCCCCGGATCCACACAGCGCGCTGAGCACTTCGGGGTTCTGTTGCCGCGCCAGCACCGGGCCGATCGAAGTGAGCGCCGCATCGATGGAGAGCCAACGGCGGCGGTAGCGGAAAGAAGTCCATCCCAAAACGGCCGCCAATCCGGCCAGGAGAATGATGAGCAATGCCATGGTTGCTGGTCGTCCGCGCGGGGGACCATCGTATTCTCTCAGATCCGCCCGCTGGAAGCGCAAAGGGAGAGCGGTGGAAGCGCAACGCGGGGTCGGCGGAAGTTAGTCGGCGCGGACAGTCTTCATCGGCACGCCACGGGCAGCCAGGGCGGCACGCCATTGACCGCGATATTCCTCATACAGGGTGGCGAAGCCGGCCCAGAAGTAACCGCCCACGAACAGCGAGAGGAACGGTAGGCAGAGCACTTGCAGCGAATCCACCGCCCACACCATCATCCCGGCGAAGTAGCTGCCCGCGGCAATCTCAAGCCAGGGGAGCGCACCGCTGGGGCGCGTATATTTCTTGCTCTTCTCCACCACTTTCTTCCGGCCCTGAATGGCGTACTTCGCCGTGCGGACGAAGCTGGAACTTACGCCGAGCAACGCCTCGATCACCGCCTTGGTGTTGATGAACGTAAGTGCCACGCCCACCGCCATCAGTGCCGGCATGAAGAGCAGGGAACGCTTCCAGTTATTCGGGTGCAGTTCTTTCTGGGCGCAGCAATAGAACGCAACAAGCGAGGCGAAACAGGCCGTCATTACGGGCACGTCGAGCAGTAGAAACTCGAGCCAGCCCATGTAGAAGCGGACGATCATCACCGGCAGCATCAGCGCGGAGACCCCGATCATCATCGGGTAAGAGATATTCGGGATCAGGTGCAGCACCGCGTGAATCTTGGCGTGCCGGGGTGCATTGGAGCGCAGGAGCCGGGGCAGCAGTTTCTTCGAGACCTGTGTCAGCCCCTTCGCCCAGCG
>JADYZL010000092.1 GCA_020853155.1 Bryobacterales bacterium | reverse complement strand
GAAATGGCTTCCAAGCCTGGATCCGGGTGGACGACACGGCGGCGGGAGCCGACCTGTATGAAATGCGGATCTCCTGGCAACTGGATGAAGGCCCAAAGGAAGGTCCCGGAGGCCGGGCCGACGAACTAATTCTGCGCCCTCGCGGAACGCCCGCGGTCTGGACTACGGAGAGCGGGGCCGGGGGATCCGCGGATCTGCCTGGAAGAGGCCTGAGTTCGTTTGACAACGATTCGCTGCGCTATGACTCCAGCCGCACCGGGCAGTTGGAGTTCCGGGGCCGGGTGGACGATACGGTGGATCTTTATGTTCGCGGTGACCGGATCAATGCCCTGGTCCAAAGCGGACAGCTTCTCAAAGTGGAGAGGTTCCGGTTCACGCAGCCCTTGCCGGCCGTCACCCTGAGTTCCATCGGCGTCACGAAGAAGGACGGGCGAGGCACGGTGGAACTGATTCAGCGGCCGGATAGCACGAACGATTTCACGGCAATCATTCGGATCTCAGATCCGCAGGGCGGCGGCGACCGCTACCACTTTGTTTTGAGCTGGGCTCGCTAGTGGGCCGTGGGCGTTGGCTTTGCCGTGGCGGCGCCGTGTTGCGCCTCCGCCTGCGAAACCTGCTTTCCCGGTACGGGGGCAGCGCCATGGGAATCCGGAGGGGCATTGCCTCCCGCGAGCGATGCGTTTTCCGCTGTCTCAGTGAATCCTACGATAATCGATACGCGCCGGTTCGCGAAGTCCATGGGATCCTTGGGGTTGCGTAAGCGCTGGTCGGCGAATCCCCGGAGTTGGCTCACTTGGCCGGTCCGCAAGCCGTGTTGCGCCATGAATCGCCGGGCGGCGTTGGCACGGTCCGTGGAGAGATCCCAATTGTTATAGAAGCCCGATGTGGAGTAGGGCCGCGCGTCCGTATGCCCTTCGAGCACCACCGGGTTCTCCAGCTTCCCGATTTCCTGCGCCAAGGCCGAGACAATTGCCTTGGCCGACGGCGTCATCTCCTTGGCCCCGGATTGGAAGAAGCTATTCCCCTCCTTGTCGACCAGTTCGATGCGCAGCCCGTCCCCCGTGACTGTCATGTCGACCTGATCTTTCAGTGCGCCCAGCTCCGGCATGGCTTTGAGCGTTTCGTTCAGCTTTTCCTTGAGAACCGGCATGTCCTTCTTTTCGAGCAGAAGCGCCTCGTGGTTATCCACCACCCCCACATTCCCGGTGCCATCCTGGTTCTGGAAGCCACGGGGATCCGTGAAGTACATCGATACCGCTTTCTGGATCTCCGGGCTGGCGTTCATCAGCCACAAGACGATGAAGAGCGCCATCATTGCCGTGACAAAATCGGCGTACGCCACCTTCCAGGCGCCCCCGTGGTGCCCGCCCGCGATCACTTTCTTCACGATCACGATGGGTTGGTTGCTCGTGGCGTTGCGGTTGCTCACAATGAACTCCTCCCGGCTGGATTCACGGCAGCGTTACGCCGCCTCTGATTTCGGCGCGGCGCCGGCTCCTTTGCAAGCCGCTTCCAGCTCCGCGAAGCTTGGGCGCACATGCGGCGGCGCCAGCCGCCGGGCATGTTCCACCGCCAGGATGGGCGCGGACCCCTTGACGGAAGCGACCAGCGCGCCTTTGAGGCACATGAGGAACTCGAGGCGCTGCTTATTCGCTTTCTGGATGGCGGACGCGAGCGGGGAGAACACGCCGTAACAGAACAGGATGCCGAGAAACGTGCCCACCAGCGCCGCCGCTACCTTATGGCCGATTTCCTCCGGTGGCCCGCCCAGGGACCCCATCGTGATTACCACGCCGAGAACGGCGGCGACGATTCCAAGGCCGGGAAGGGCATCCGCTACCGTTTGCAGGGAGTGCGCCGGCTCCTCGTTCTCGTGGTGGTGCACTTCGATGTCGTGCTCCAGCATTTGGTCCAGTTCGAATGGCTGGACGTGGCCGGTCATGGTCATGCGAAAGGTGTCGCACACAAAAGCGAGGGTGTAGGGATCTTTCATCAGCCAGGCGTGGGACTTGAATAGTTCCGATTCCGTGGGCTTCTCGATATCCTGCTCCAGTTTGGCCAAACCGTTCTTTCGAATGTACTGGAACACTTCATAGAGCGCCTTGAGTGCTTCCAGGTAGAGTTTCTTGCTATAGGGCGAACCCTTCAGCGTGCCGAGCAGGGAGGAGATCATCCCCTTGAGCACACTCGGCGGGTTGGCGACGAAAATAGTGCCCAGGGCCGCGCCGAGAATGATGACGTATTCCGCCGGCTGAACCAGCACCATCAGCTCGCCGTGCTCCATGAGAAAGCCGCCGATCACGGAGCCGAACACTACCAGAATGCCGATAATGACAAACATTTCCCAGACCCTTCCCGCCCGGAACTCCGTACCGCCGGAATCCGGAAGCGGTGCGGACGAACGTCAGATACCCATATCGGCGGAGGGGGGCGGACTTTGAGGGGAACTGGAGCGGCGTGAGGCGGTGATATCTCTAGAGCAAGGTTTCATCCAGTGTGGAGACCGGGCTCGCCGGCGGGAGTGGGGGCGCGTCCGCGGGTTCGCGTGAGGGAATGGAGACTTCTTCCAGACCGGATTCCGCGGCTAAG
>JADYZL010000091.1 GCA_020853155.1 Bryobacterales bacterium | reverse complement strand
GACCGGTCCGTTTCGTTGGATGAGCAAATCGATACGGGCGAGGATGTCATCGCGCGGGAGATTGCCGTCTGGGAGGATAACCCGGAAGACCGGTACAGCCAGCAGGAACTGCGCGAGATTCTCGACGACGCGATCGCCAGCCTGCCCCCAATCTTTCGAAGCGTTTTTGTTTTGCGAGACATCGAAGAGCTAAGTTCGGAAGATACAGCACAAATGCTGGATCTCACCGTCCCGGCGGTTAAGAGCCGATTGCTGAGAGCACGATTGAAGTTGCGGGAGAAACTCACCAGGTTCTTCAAACGCAAAGGGGACGATATCTTTGATTACCTGTAAAAAGTTCATGGAGGAATTGGGTGCGTATCTGGACGACCAGACGGCGCCCGAAGTCCGCCTGGAACTCGAGCAGCATCTGGCCGAGTGCCCGAATTGCTGGGTAATCACCGATACGACGAAGAAAACGATCAAAGTTTACAAGGGGATGGACCCGTACCCCATCCCTTGCGACCTCCACAACAAGTTGCTCTCCGCGCTCACGAGAATCGGCCCCCGCCAGACCGGCCTTGGCCCCGGCGGCGGAAATCGCCCCAAGTCCTAGGGATTCCCTCAATCCGCTCCTTGCCACATTCCAGCACCCCGCCGGTCTCTCCCGTTCCTCTGCGATTCACGCTTCCGAAAGCAGCAGGTGTACCCGCAGGATCGCGGCCACGCTAATGCACTCCGTGATCGTTCCATCGAGCACCATCGAGAGCGCCAGGCGGAAGGGCATCCACTCCACGGCAATCTGCTCCTCGGGGTCCGGGTTCGCTTCGCGGATGCGCAGGCCGCGCGCCAGGAAGAACGTCGCCCGCTCCGTGGTGGCGCCCACGATGGAATCGATGTGCCCCACCTGCCGCCACTCCGCCGCTTCCACTCCGGCCTCCTCGGCAAGTTCCCGCTTCGCCGCGATGAGCAGGCCGCCATCCTCGGGTTTGGAAGAGCCAACTGGCAGCTCCCAGGTCGCCTCGTTCCGCGTATACCGCCACTGGCGGACGAGCGCCACCTCTTCCCGCTCGTTTAGCGCCACCACTCCCACGGAGGGGGCGAACTCGATGACGCCGTAAATTCCGGGGTTGCCATCCGGCCGGATCACCTGATCGTCCCGTACGCGAAACCAGGCGTTCTCGTACTTCAGCGCCGATGAGAGAGTTTTCCAAGGATTGGTCATGTGCTTCCGATTGTGTGAAACCGTTCCGGGCTCGCGCAAGCAGGGCTTCCAGGCACAACCAGGGGAACACGGAGCTGTCCGCAAGCGCCTCCTGAATTCCGGCGTGCGCCGCCTCAGCGCAGAAAAAGCTGATAGGCGGGGTTCGCGTTCTCGTCGGAGAAATCGTAGCCCAGGCTGTCGAGGAAGCGCTGGAAGGCTTCGGCATCCTCGGGTGGAACCTGGATTCCCGCAAGAACCCTGCCAGAATCCGAACCGTGGTTTCGGTAGTGGAAGAGGCTGATGTTCCAGTTGCCGGACATCCGTTCCAGGAATTGGCGCAGCGCACCGGGTTTCTCCGGGAACTCAAAACTGTAGAGCCGCTCGTGCTGAATCTCGGGCGCGCGGCCGCCCACCATGTGCCGGATGTGCGCCTTGGCCATCTCGTTCCCGGTGAGGTCGAGCACTTCTTCCAGTTCCGCCTTGAGGTCGCTGAGCAGCGAGTGGTAGCCATCCCGGTCCCGTACTTCCACACCGACGAACACGTGCGCCCGCGCCGGACCTGAATAGCGGTAATTGAACTCCGTCACCTGGCGTGCGCCCAGGATGTTGCAGAAGCGGCGGAAACTGCCCGGCCGCTCCGGGATCGTCGCGGCGAAAAGCGCCTCCCGCTGCTCGCCGAGTTCCGCGCGCTCCGCCACGAATCCCAGCCGGTTGAAATTCATATTGGCGCCGCAGGCCACCGCCACCAGGGTCTCTCCATGGATTCCCTCCCGCTCCACATAGCGCTTCATGCCGGCGATGGGGAGCGCGCCGGAGGGCTCGAGAATCGATCGGGTGTCCTCAAACACGTCCTTGATCGCGGCGCAGATCTCGTCCGTATTGACGAGCACCACTTCATCCACTAGTTCCCGGCACAAGCGAAACGTTTCGGCGCCCACCTGCTTCACGGCCACGCCGTCCGCGAAGAGGCCCACCGTCTCCAGCCGGACGCGCTTGCCCTCTTTGAGCGACCGCGACATGGCGTCGGATTCCACCGGCTCCACCCCGACGATGCGGATCTCCGGCCGCAGCGCCTTTACGTACGCGGCAATTCCCGCGATCAGCCCGCCGCCGCCGATCGCCACGAAGATCGCATGGATCGGCCCGCTATGCTGCCGCAGGATCTCCATGCCGATCGTTCCCTGGCCGGCGATCACATCCGGGTCGTCGTAAGGGTGGACGAAAGTGAGGCCATCCCGCGTTGCGATTTCAAGCGCCCGCGCATAGGCTTCATCGTAGGATTCCCCATCGAAGAGCACCTCCGCGCCCCGGGCCTGCACGGCTTCCACCTTGATGCGCGGCGTCGTCACGGGCATCACGATCACCGCCCGGCAGCCCAGCTTTGCCGCCGCCAGCGCCACGCCTTGCGCGTGGTTGCCTGCCGATGCCGCGATCACACCCCGCCGCAGCGCCTCCGCCGGGAGCCTGGCCATCTTGTTGTAAGCTCCACGCAGCTTGAACGAGAATACCGATTGCAAATCCTCGCGCTTGAGCAGGACATCGTTTG
>JADYZL010000090.1 GCA_020853155.1 Bryobacterales bacterium | reverse complement strand
TGCCTTTGTTGCAGACGGAACCAGATGCGGATCTGAGGCGGCTCCGATCGCGCAGCGAAAGTTTCTTGAATCACTATGGATGGGTTGATCGCAAGAATGGCATTATTCACATCCCGATCGAAGACGCGATGCGGATTCTCGTTGACCGGGGGATGCCGCCGACGATACGGGTTCCGGCTTCGCCGGATATTCCTCCCGTGAAGTCGAAACCCTCGCTTCCCCCGCCCGTAAGCCAAAGAGCCGCGGATGAGTTTGGAGACGACCGATGACGTCGAATGCCGGTGATACAACCGTCGCGGCTGGAGAGATTGCATGACAAGCGGACTGAGTCTATTCCCGCAAGCGGCATCGGCGAATGCGCAAACGGTGGATCACCTCTACCTCGTGTTCGTCATCGGCTCCGCCGTCATAGTCGCCGCGATCTTCCTGGTCATTCTCTATTTCGTGATCCGCTTTCGAAGAAGGGAAGGGAACCTCGTTGCCAGGCGGGTGAAGGAGTCCCCGTACATTGAAATCGCATGGTCCGGCATTCCGCTCCTGATTCTTATGGGGGCCTTTGTCTGGGGAGCGAAAATCTACTTCGATGAAGCCGTTCCGCCCGCGAACAGCACGGAAATCTATGTCGTGGGCAAGCAGTGGATGTGGAAACTGCAACACCCGCAGGGGAACCGCGAGATCAATGAACTTCACGTACCCGCCGGAGAGCCCGTCAAGCTGGTGATGACCTCGGAGGATGTCATTCACAGCTTCTTCATCCCAGCTTTCCGGATCAAGCAGGACGTCCTGCCTGGGCGCTACACCCAACTCTGGTTTCAAGCGTCCACCGTGGGCCGCTTTCCTCTGCTCTGCGCCGAGTATTGCGGAACCAACCATTCCCGTATGCATGGCTGGGTCTACGCGATGGAACCGGCGGAGTATCAGCGGTGGCTGAGTGGTGGGGCCACGGGCGAGACGATGTCGGACGCCGGCCAGAAGGTCTTCCATCGTCTGTCCTGCGCCACCTGCCACGCGCGCGACGGACCGCCCCTTCAGGGACTCTACCGGCGCCGCGTGCCACTCTCCGACGGCAGTGTCGTCCTCGCCGACGACGCCTATATCCGCAAGTCGATTGTCGATCCCGCCGCCCAGATCGTGCGCGGGTATGAGCCCATCATGCCCACTTTTGCGGGAACGGCTACGGAGGAAGAGATCCTGCAGTTGATCGCCTATATTCGTTCCCTGAAGAACCTTCCCCCAGGGTCCCTCCCGGAAGTCGAACCCGGTAGCGTGCAGAATCCCAAAGACGGCTCCGCGCCTGAAAGGAATCAGCAGTGACGAACCCCGAATGGATCGCCGGCGCCCCATCGCCGCCAAGCTATTTGAACAACGGGTACGGATGGCGATCCTGGTTCCTCACCACGGATCACAAGCGGATTGCGCTGCTCTATCTGATCAGTATTACGGGCTTCTTCTTTCTCGGCGGCTTCTTCGCCATGATGATCCGCCTGGAACTGCTGACGCCGCAGCCGGACCTCCTGCAATCGGATACCTATAACAAGTTCTTCACCATGCACGGCGTCATCATGGTGTGGTTCTTTCTCATTCCATCCATTCCCACGGTTCTGGGAAACTTCCTTGTTCCACTCATGATCGGCGCTAAAGATCTGGCATTCCCCAGACTAAACCTCCTGAGCTGGTATCTATTCATCATCGGTGGTATTGTCGCATTTTCATCGATTGTGATCGGTGGTGTGGATACCGGATGGACATTTTATACCCCTTACAGCACCACCTACTCGAACTCTCACGTCATCTGGATGGCCTTGGGCATCTTCATCGCAGGATTCTCGTCGATCATCACAGGGCTCAATTTCATCATTACCATTCACACCATGCGTGCGCCGGGGCTAACCTGGTTCCGTCTGCCGCTCTTTCTGTGGTCGACCTATTCCACGAGTCTCATCCTCGTTCTGGCAACGCCGGTGCTCGCGATCACGCTTGTCCTGATCGGGTTGGAGAAGGCGTTCGGCATTGGCATCTTCGACCCCGCTCTGGGTGGAGATCCGCTGTTATTTCAGCACCTGTTCTGGTTCTATTCGCACCCGGCCGTCTACATCATGATTCTTCCCGGCCTGGGCGTTGAGAGCGAACTGATCTCCACTTTCTCCCGCAGAAACGTCTTCGGCTACAAATATGTGGCCATGGCGAGTGTGGCGATCGCTGTTTTCAGTTTCCTCGTCTGGGGTCATCACCTGTTCGTCGCTGGCCAGAGCGTGTATATCGCCCTTGCCTTCTCTTTTCTTAGCTACCTGATCGCCATCCCATCCGCAATCAAGATTTTCAACTGGATGGCAACGCTATACGGCGGCTCCATCTCTTTCGAAACACCCATGCTGTATGCGCTGTTCTTTGTTGGCCTATTTACAATCGGTGGGCTCACGGGACTCTTCTTGGCTGCACTCGGTATCGATGTCCACGTAACGGACACCTACTTTGTCGTGGCTCATTTTCACTACATCATGGTCGGCGGGATGGTGGTGGCTTATCTCGGCGGAATGCATTTCTGGTGGCCGAAGATCAGTGGACGAATGTACCCAGAGAGGTTTGGCCAGGTATCGGCGTTCCTGATCTTCATCGGGTTTAACCTCACCTTCTTTCCGCAGTTCATTCTGGGATACCTTGGGATGCCCCGCCGTTACCATACCTATGCGGAAGGCTTCCAAACCCTGAACGTGATGTCCACGGCCGGTGCTTCCATTCTGGCCATCGGTTATGTGCTTCCCCTGTTTTACCTTGCCTGGTCCTTCTTCCGGGGGCCGCTGGCGCCCGCCAACCCCTGGGGAGCCACCGGCCTCGAATGGAAAACATCATCGCCTCCGCCAACGGAGAACTTTGAGGAAACGCCGGTCGTTACCGGAGAGACGTACCGCTTTCCAGTAAGAGAGGAAACGCTTGTCTAGCCACGCCGTT
This sequence comes from Bryobacterales bacterium, assembly GCA_020853155.1. Classification (GTDB taxonomy): domain Bacteria; phylum Acidobacteriota; class Terriglobia; order Bryobacterales; family Bryobacteraceae; genus JACTMJ01. Next base: position 3,678 of record JADYZL010000090.1, on the reverse strand, counting down.
CCCGCTTCGCATTTCCGCACCTTCGCTCAACAGCATGAGGCGAGTGAACTCGGCATGTGGGGGTTCCTAAGCACGGAGATCCTTTTCTTTGGCGGAATCCTCTGCGGCTACACAGTGTACCGCCTTCTTTATCCCCAAGCATGGGTGCATGGCAGCGAACTGAACTCCTTGTGGCTTGGCGTCGCGATGACGGTCGTGCTTCTCGCGAGCAGCCTCACCATGGCGCTGGCCGTACGGGCGGCGCAGTTGGGCCGGAGCAATGCCATCGTCGGGTTCCTTCTCATCACCATTGCCCTTGGCCTGGTGTTTCTTTCTCTGAAGGCCTATGAATATTACGGTCACTGGGTCCACCACCTGATTCCAGGATTCAATTTCTCCGGATACCAGGCGCCCGATCAGCATCAGGTTGCTCTCTTTGTCGTGTTCTACTTCTTCCTCACTCTGCTGCATGCCGCGCACATGATCATCGGCGTGGGAGTTCTGAGTGTGATTGCCTTCCTGGCTCACCGCGGCCGCTTCAGTGCGATTGACCACGGCCCGGTGGAAATCGTCGGCCTTTATTGGCACTTCGTTGATATTGTCTGGCTCTTTCTATTCCCTCTCCTCTATCTCGTGGGAGCGCACCAATGACTACCGAAGTCCGTTCTGTACGGTTCTACGTGAGCGTGTTTCTTGCGCTGCTCGTCCTTACCGCGCTGACGACAAGCGTGGCGGAGGTTGATCTGGGCGCGCTGAATTCTCCGGTCGCGATGTTGATTGCGGCTACAAAGGCGGCGCTGGTCGCTTTGTTCTTTATGCATTTGCGTTGGAGCGGTTATCGCATCCGCTTTGCCGCCATCGCGGGGCTTCTCTGGTTGTCTCTGATGTTTGCTTTCGTCCTCGGCGACATCGCCACGCGGCACATTCCCCAGCAGCCGTCGGGCTGGAGCAATCTCACCGGCGGCCAGGCGTCATCCAACCCGGCGACTCCCCTCAACTAGCGGAGTGCGGGTGGATGCGCCCTGTCAACAAGGTCCTTGCGCCCGTGGCCAGCCGCCGGCAAAGCCCTGTGAATGTTGCCAGCCACGCCGCGAAGGCCAGGTAGAAGAATACATGCGGTACGGTGTTCAGGAAATCCAGATGGAGTGCATGCGCCATCCGGAACGTACAGGCGGAATACATTCCGAGTGGAAACACGGCGCCCCAATAGAGCGGATCGTATGTGAGCGGATGCCGCGCATACACGTGCCGCCACGTGGCGAGGAGGATCAGCATCGGAATCCACCAGGTTCCCGTCGCCCAGTAGAAAATCGTGAAGCCTTTCAGGAAGGGCAGCAGCGAATTCAGGAAGGGCGCGTGGTCCACATTCAAGATGAGTTGAGAACCGGCCAGCACCGAAATCGCCATCGCACCCATATTGATCCAATACGGTGGCGTGAGGTGGTCCGGCGAGAGCCGGAAGAAGGTATACCGGTAGAAGATGAGCGAGATCATCCATATATAGAGCATCCCGCCCCAGAGCCACATGGATAGTGCAAAGAAATTGATAATGAGCCGGTAAGGCTGCTCCCAGTGATGCGAAACCAGGGCGCTCAATCCGGCCACGGATTGTGTCGCCACCACGGCCAGCAGCCAGGCGCCCGATATCCCGTCATACAAATCCGGTTTGACTTGCTTGACCGTGAACGCCGTGAGGATCGTGTAGATCAAAAACACCCACAGCGCACTTCCCAGGAACCACAGAAGTTCCGCCGCGTGATAATTGTCCGCCTGTACCACGGATTGATTGCCGAGGATGCATGAGGCGGCCACTGCCGTGAAGAAACCCGGACCGCGCTGATGGTCCGTAATGTCTTCGAGAATCTGCGGTCGAAACCAGAAAATCCGAAGCAGGTAAAGAATCCAGATAATTGCATAAGCCGCGACATTCAATGCGAATAACGCGGAAGCCAGCCAAACGAACCCCAGCAGGTGCGCGGATAACGCGACAATTCCCGTCGCCATCACCATGGCGAAGTAGGCGGGGGATAGTTCTCTCACAACGCCTGCCAGCACGCCGCGCCGGGAGTGTGTTGCAGATTCCAGATGGGTAGGTCCGATGTGCATGTCGCTCCCCGGCGAAAGATCGCCGGCGGAATCGCGGATGTGCGGTTGCGGATTCGGCATCGGTCACAATCTTACTCTGTCTTTGCGCCCGCATGGCTGCGATAAGATCGTAACCACGATGATTTCGAGAAGAGAGCTTGCCCAGATGCTTGCCATGGGGGCGATGCTGCCCCAGGTTTCCATGGCCCAGAAGACGCCCACGCACGGGTTGTACCGGGATTATTCGCGCTGTTTACCCGATTACCTCACCGGGCTTGCACGGGAAGGCGCACGCCGTCGCGAAGCGGCAATCGCCAAACTCACCAATGCCGTATCCGTCGCGGAACGCCAGCGCTGGGTGACAAAGACGTTCTGGGAATTGGTCGGCGGCATGCCCGAACGCACGCCTCTGAACACCAGGACCACGGGCAGCTTTGAGCGGAAAGGCTATCGTGTGGAGAAATTGGTCTATGAGAGCCAGCCCGGCCTCATGATCTCCGCCAATCTCTACCTGCCCACCACGGGAAACTCGCCCTATCCCGGAGTGCTTTTTCAGATGGGGCACGCAACAAACGGCAAGGCCTATCCGCTGTATCAAACCTGCTGTCAGGGCCTCGCCCGGCTGGGGTATGTTGTGCTGGCGTTTGATCCGATGGGGCAGGGAGAGCGCACCTATTACCCTGGGCCGCAACCTTTCCTCACCCGCCTCGACGCGGATGAAGAACATACCCGCCCCGGCCGCCAGATGCTACTCAAGGGCCGCACCTCCACGCGATTGCAAACTTGGGATGCCGTGCGTAGCCTGGATGTTCTGGCCGCGCACCCGATGGTGGATCCGAAGCGCCTTGCATCAACCGGGACATCGGGGGGAGGCACCAATACGATGCTGCTGGCCGCCGTCGATCCGCGCCTGGCCGCCGCCGCGTCCTCGTGCCCGAATACCGAGAACGTTGCGATCATGGATTTCAACACGCCCGGTTCCACCGACGACGCGGAGCAGAATCTGGTGAACTCCGCTCCGGTGGGCTTTGATCGCTGGGATCTCGTCTATCCCCTCGCGCCCAAGCCCTTCCTCGTGGCTGTGAGTGAGCGCGATTTCTTTGGCACATACTCACCGCGCTATATCTCGAACGGTCTTCAGGAGTTTGCCAAGCTCGAAAAGATCTACCAAGTGCTGGGCAAGCCGGAATGCGTCCGTTGGTATTCCACCCCGCTACCGCACAGCTTGGCGTACGCCATGCGGCTGGAGATTTACCGCTGGTTTGAGCGATGGCTGCAACCAACGCCGCGCGTGATCGATGAAGAACCAGAGACGCATCCGGAGCCGGACGAGCAGTTGTTCGTCACGCCGCACGGCAGCCTCGTCAATGATTTTGGCAGTGTTACGCCATTCCGGATGAACCGGGACCGGCAGGTGAAGCGAACGCCCATCGCGCTCAATTCGCTCATCCGGTCCGATGCGCCGCCGGTGGCGGCTCCGTTGACGGTATTGGGAGAAACCCGTTTCCGCGTGTCAAGAATCGAAGCCGTGGAGTTCGCGAGCGCTCCCTCCGTTTGGGTGCCGGCGTGGATTTACCGGCCCGCGAAAGAAGACCCCGCCAAGCCGGTCCTGGT
>JADYZL010000089.1 GCA_020853155.1 Bryobacterales bacterium | reverse complement strand
TCTCGAACAGCTTCCAGAGCGCGACCGTGTCTGCCAACTCGAAGTTGTAGACGGAGCTTTGCAATTCGTCCGCGTGGCGCACGGCGCGGTAGCTGAAACCGGGGGTCCAGGCGATATCGTAGACGCTTTCCACTCCCTGCAGAAACGCCGTCAGCCGTTCGAGCCCGTAGGTGAGTTCCACGGGAATCAGGTCCAGATCAAACCCGCCGCACTGCTGGAAATAGGTAAATTGGGTAATCTCCAATCCGTCCAGCATCACCTGCCAGCCGATCCCCCACGCGCCCAGGGTCGGAGACTCCCAATTGTCCTCTTCAAACTTAATGTCGTGCTTCGATAAATCGATTCCAAGAGCCTCTAAACTCTGGAGATACAACTCCATGATGTCTGCCGGCGTGGGCTTCAGGATCACCTGGAACTGCATGTGCTTATAGAGCCGGTTCGGGTTGTCTCCGTAGCGCCCATCGGCGGGCCGCCGGCTGGGCTGGACATAAGCGACGTTGTAGCGCTCCGGACCCAGGACGCGCAAAAATGTCTCCGGGCACATCGTGCCCGCGCCCACTTCCAGGTCAAACGGCTCCTGGATAATGCAGCCCTTCTCCGCCCAGAAATGCTTCAAGCGAAAGATCACGTCTTGGTAGGAAATCGTTGATGATGAACCCATAATGTAGGATCTGGGGCACTCTCCGATACCCCTCTCGAACCACCGCCCGCCTGGGCCAACTTCACTCCGCGCTCCGTTCGCGCCCGGCTTTGCACACTCAGGAATCCGGCAGCGCCTCCACTAGAGGCGCCGTCAGCAACCGCTTCTCGGCGTGCATTTCAATTTCGTGGATCAGGAAGCGCCGCAAGTCCGCGTTTGCTCCCTTACCCCAGGGTCCCGGCCTCACGGCTTCCACCGGCCGGTTGGCCATCTCCTTCGCCAGCGAGATCGAATCTTCAGACACCCGCAATTCCGGCAGAAATCCCGAAAGTTTCACCGCCCAGAACGCAAAATACGGGAGCGACCGCCAGATTGCTCCCGCTGTTTGACTCTCCAGATGGCTCATCACCGAGAGAATCAACCGGTAGAACCGGTCGTCAGCCGATGCCGGAGGCAACAAGGCCTCGGCCACTTCCGCCATGAAATCGAGCGTGAGCACCGAGGCGTAATCACCGGCAAGCGAGAACGGTGAGTTCACAATCTCGCACCCGCTTAACGTAACGAGCTCCCGATTCTCGCGCTGGTAGTACGTCATGCGAGAGCAGCAGAGCCGCTCCAAACCGGCGCCAAACGGGCTCTTCGGTTTCCGGGCGCGTTTGGCCACTCCCCGAAGCTTCCCTTTGTCGCGAGTGAGAAAACTCACCACCAGGTCCGATTCGCCAAACGGGTAGGTCCGAAGCGTAATGGATTCACTGACATTGGCCGCCATAACGGCTTTGGACGCAATTATCTAGCGTAGCACAGCGGCATGCGGCCAATGCTGAGCCTTGCCTACGCAACCATGCCAGGGGATATCCCTCGAACCGCAAGGTGGCGAAGCAGTTCCGGCACGCCGGTAAAAACCTCTCCATCCATCCCGAGCTTGCGCGCTGCCTCGATGTTCTCGAGAAGGTCGTCCGTAAAGAAGACCTCCTCCGGCTTTACACCCGCCGCCGCCAGCGCGTCGTCGTAGATTTTGCGGGCGGGCTTCTGCGCCCCCGCCTCGTGGGAGAGCACGCGATGGTGAAAATGGGCCAGATGCCCGTAGTTCTGTTCCAGGAAACGGTAGTGGATGGCGTTCGTATTCGAGAGCAGCAACAACGTGTAGTTTCGCGAAAGCTCCTCCAGCAGGCTCTCCGGCACCAGCGTAGCCGGCAGAAAGATGCTGTTCCAGATCGCGCAAAATTGCTCAAACGTCGCCGTTACACCGGTGATCTCAGAGAAAGCTTCGAAGAAAGGCTCGTCCTCCACCTGCCCGCATTCGTAACGCTGCACCAGGTCTCCGGCTCGCAGCCGCTTCGTCATTTCATCAATCGACAGCCTAGAGACCGCCCGGAATCCGGCATAGGCGCGCTGAATCTCGAACGGAACAATCACCTTGCCGAGGTCGAAGAACAACGCGCGAGGGGTGGATGCCGCTTTCACCTCTCCAGTGTATCCGGTGGGGAGGAGTATCGGACTCCAGGCCCATCCCACGTTTGTATGAGAATGGAAGTGCCGGAACATGGCAGCGTGTTTCCTTTGGAGTCACACCTCCTTCGGAATCGCAGCCAGCCGTGCGTTCCAGTTCCAACAGGAAGAGGACCCAACTTCATGCAGTTTCCCCGGAGGCTCACTTTGTATTCCATGATCGCCGCGGCGGCTATCACCGCTTCACCAGCCTGGCTAGCCGCGCAGATCTCCTACCCCGCGGCGGCGAAAGTGGAGCACACGGATACTTACGACGGCGTGAAGGTAGCGGACCCATACCGTTGGCTCGAAGATAGCGACTCCCCGGAAACCGCCGCCTGGGTGGAAGCGGAGAACAAGGTAACTAGCGCCTACTTCGCCCGGATCCCTTACCGCGAGGCGGTGCGGAACCGTCTGCGCCAACTCTACGATTACGCCCGCTACGGCGCTCCCATCCGGCGCGGCGAGTTCTTCTTTTTCCAAAAGAACGACGGCTTGCAAAACCAGAGCGTCTGGTATGTACAGAAGGGGCTCAACGGCAAGCCGGAAGTCTTGCTGGATCCGAACAAGCTCTCCCCCGACGGCACCACGCGCCTCGATAGCTTCATCCTCTCGAAAGACGGCAAGCACGTCGTGCTGGCGCTCTCCGAAGGCGGGTCCGACTGGAAGACCGTCCAGGTGCTGGACGTTGCCTCCCGCAAGACGCTCCAGGACGAACTGAAGTGGGTGAAGGTATCGGAATTCGCCTGGGCGGGCAACGGCTTCTTCTATAGCCGCTATCCCGAGCCGAAGGACGGGAATGTCCTCTCGGCGAAAAATGAGAACCATCAGGTGTTCTTTCACAAGGTGGGAACCGCTCAGTCCCAGGATGCGTTGATCTTCGAAGACCCCGCGAACCCGCAGCGCTTTCACACCGTCACCACCACCGAGGATGAACGCTACGCGATCCTCAACGTGTCGGATCGCGGAAAAGGCAAGGACGGCAACGCCCTCTACTACGAAGACCTATCGACCCCCGGTGCAAAATTCCTGCCCATCGTCTCGGAGATCGGCAACGATATTTACGAAGCCGTGGATCACGTGGGCGGCGAGTTTCTCATCCGGACCAACGCCAATGCTCCGAACGGCAAGGTGGCGGCCTTCACCATCGCCACGGGTGCTTGGAAAGACGTGCTGCCGGAAAAACCCGAAGCGCTGCGCGACGTAAAGGCTGCCGCGGGGAAAATCTTCGCCAGCTACCTCAAGGATGTCGCCACCAGGGTATACCGCTACAGCACCGCCGGCCGCCTCGAAGCGGAGGTCAAACTCCCCGGCCTCGGCAATGCCGAAGGCTTCGACGGCAATACGGACGATCAGTTCGTCTTCTATACGTACAGTTCCTTCGATTACCCGCCCACCATCTTCCGCTACGACGTCGCCGCCAACCGGAGTTCCGTGTATCGCGCTCCCGTGATTCCCGGCTTCCAATCCGCGCGTTACGAGACGAAGCAGGTCTTCGTCACGAGCAAGGATGGCACGCGCGTGCCGATGTTCGTGGTGCACAAGCGCGGCTTGAAGCTCGATGGCAAGAATCCGGCCCTTGTCTACGGTTACGGCGGCTTCAATATCTCCACGAATCCGACTTTTAACTCGATGCGCCTCGCGCTTCTCGAACAGGGCTTCATCTACGCCTCCGTGAACATGCGGGGCGGCAGCGAATACGGGGAAAAATGGCACGAAGCCGGCATGAAGCTGAAGAAGCAGAACGTCTTCGACGACTTCATCGCGGCGGCGGAGTGGCTGGTGGCGAATCACTATACCTCTCCCGCGAAACTGGCCTGCCAGGGCGGCTCGAACGGCGGTTTGCTGGTGGGTGCGGTCATCAATCAACGGCCGGACCTCTTCCGCGCCGCCGTGCCGCAGGTGGGCGTGATGGATATGCTGCGCTTCCACAAATTCACGATCGGCTGGAACTGGATCGCCGAGTACGGCTCGAGCGACAACCCGGAACAGTTCAAGACGCTCTACGCCTATTCGCCGCTGCACAACATCCGCACAGGAGTGAAGTACCCCGCCGTGCTCGTCACCACCGCTGACCATGACGATCGTGTCGTGCCCGCACACTCCTTCAAGTACATCGCGACGTTGCAGGAGAAGGCTGCGAAAGGGCGCCCCGCCTTGATCCGCATTGAGACCAAGAGCGGCCACGGCGCGAGCAGTACGGAGAAATCCATCGCGATGGCCGCCGATATCTACACGTTTCTCCTCCACGAACTGGGGGTAACGCCGTCATTCCCGAAAGGCGCCTCCACAAAGTAAACTGGTTCCCACGCGGCTGCTGCCTCCACCGGGAAACCTTCCCGTATGATGGATGTCGAAGGCCATGGCGGGAAAGCCAAACGTCCGAAAGCGAGGATGCTCATGCCGATCTACGAAAAGTTGGAAGCCGCGCTCAAAGAGCGGGAAGCCGCCGGATTACGGAAGCATGAACGCATCATCGCCAGTTCGCAGGCAACGGAGATTTTTCTTTCCGGAAATCCTCAGCCGGTTCTGAACTTCTGCGCGAACAATTACCTCGGTTTGGCAAACCATCCGCGCGTGAACGAAGCAGCTCATCACGCGCTGAACGTGTACGGCTACGGACTCTCCTCGGTGCGCTTTATCTGCGGCACGCAGAAGATCCACAAGCAATTGGAAGAACGCATCGCCCGCTTTCTCGGGATGGAGGACGCCATCCTTTACTCCTCCTGCTTCGACGCGAACGGCGGCTTGTTCGAAAGCGTCGTGGGACCGGATGACGTCATTCTGAGCGCGCGTCTCAACCACGCAAGCATTATCGACGGTATTCGCCTCACCAAGTGCAAGCGCCTCCCATACGACGAGCGCAGTCCGGAGGATTTTGAGCGTGCGCTCAAAGACGCCCGGGACGGCGACCCCAACCGGGAGCGCGCGCTCTTCGCGATCACCGACGGCGTTTTCAGTATGGACGGCATCCTCGCGCCCCTCGATAAGCTGGCTCCGCTTGCGCAACAATACGGCGCTTTGCTTGCCGTCGACGATTGCCACGCAACCGGCTTTATCGGAGAGAACGGCCGCGGCACGGGTGAACATTTCGGCGTCCAGCCCGATGTCATCACCGGCACGCTCGGCAAGGCGCTTGGCGGAGCCAGCGGCGGCTTCACGGCGGGCCGCAAGGTGCTCATTGAATGGCTGCGCAACACATCCCGGCCATATCTGTTTTCGAACTCCGTTCCGCCCAGCCTGGTGGCCGGCGCCATGGCGGCCATGGACGTGGTGGAATCCGACGAGGGCGCGGAATTGCGCGCCCGCTTGCAGGCGAACACTCAACTTTTCCGTTCCAGCATGCGCCACGTGGGCTTCGAGGTGCCGGAGGGCACGCATCCCATTGCGCCCGTCATGTTCGGCGATGCCCGGCTCGCCGCCCGGATGGCCGATCGCCTGCTCGAACTCGGCGTCTACGTGATCGGCTTCAGCTTCCCCGTCGTCCCGAAAGGCGCGGCGCGCATTCGTGTGCAATTGTGCGCAGCGCACACCAGGGAACAGGTGGATCGCTGCGTAGAGGCCTTCTCCATCGCCGGCCGCGAAGAGGGCATCCTGGGCGCGGAAGCGGACGTTCCGGCAAGCGCGCTGGCGGCCAAGCCCCGTCGCACGATGCAGGCATGGGTCTACCAGAAGGAAGCCACGCCCGAAGGTCCGCATATCGCCCTGGCAGAGGTACCCATGCCCCGGCCCATGCCCGGCGAACTTCTGGTGAAGATTCGCTGCGTCTCCGTGTGCGGCACGGACGAAGATCTGTTCCGCGGCAAGTTCCCGCACGTCCAGGAAGGCATCGTGCCCGGCCACGAACTCTTCGGCGAAATCGTGGATGTCGGCTCCAATGTCCGCGGTTACAAGCTCGGCCAGCGCGTGGTTGCCGAGAGCCACTACATCATGCCCGGCTACCCCGAGGAAGGCATCATCGGCCTCTGGGGACCCAGCGTGAACGGCGAATACCTGCGCCCGCTGAACGGCGGCTACGCGGAGTACGCCACCATTCCCACCTATTGCGCGCACGTCGTGCCGAATGTGCTCAGTGAACCCGCCTTCTTCCCTTCTCTGCTTGAAGGCGTGGGCAACGATTGTCTGGTGGCGAAGTACCTTTTCGACAACAGCCTCCTCGGTACGGTTGGCATTGTGGGCTGCGGATATCACGGCCTGATGACGCAGTTGTTCGCCAAGAATTTCGGGGTGAAGAAACTGGCTGCGTTTGAGATCGACCCGGCCCGGCTCGAACGCGCGAAGACCTTCGGCGCGGACGCCGTTTTCAATTCCGCTTCCGCATCGTTGGCGGAGGACGTCGCGGCATTCACCGGTGGCCCCGGCTTCGATGCCATCATCGATATCGCGGGCGGCTCCCGCAAAGTGCTCGATCAATGCCTCTCGATGGTCAAGGACGGCGGCACGCTGGTGCTGTTCGGTCTTTACGGAGACCCCACCGTCACCCTCAACGGCTATACGATCAACGACATCATCTTCCACATGCGCGAGTTCAGCGTGGAGCATCAGGGCAAGACCATCCACGTGCGCGGCATCACGGGACGCGAGGGCATCTGGCCTTATCTCATTGACACCGTCGCCACGTCGCCGGAGATCCAGCGGAAGATAATGAGCCTGGTCACGGTCAAGGGCACGCTCGAAAAGCTAGGTGAAGACACCGCCGCGCTCGACACAAAGAAGACCATCAAGCGCGCCTACCTGCCATTCGCTCCGGAACACGCGGGCGCTGCGGGGTAGAACCGGGCACTAACCAAGGTAGTGGCTTGGAGAAACGCGGTCCACGTGTTCTGATGTTAGCGATGGAAATCTTCGCCTCTCCACTTGAAACCAGTTCCGCGATCTCCGTCGTGCTCATCGTCCCGAACCAGCGCGAAGTAGTGTTGCGCACACTCGAATGCCTGCGCGCCCAAACCGTGCGGGATCGGATGGAGATCCTCCTTTTCGGCCCATCGATGGCCGTGCTTGAAACCCTCCGCGAAGACCTCGCCGGTTTCGGTGGCTATCAACTGGTGGCGTGGAACCGCATGCGCAACATGGCGGCGGCGCGCGGGGAAGCATTCCGCATCGCGCGCACCCCATTGCTCGCTCACGCAGAAGACCATTGCTTCCCGGAGCCCGGATGGGCGGAGGCCTTCATTCAGGCATTCGCCTCCGCTGCCGAGGGCTCTATTCCCGCCGCCGCCGGACCTCTGATGGTGAATGCAAATCCGCACAGCCGGTGGAGTTGGGCGGCATTCACGCTCCACTTCGGCCACGCTGCGTTCCCGGAATCCCGCGGTGAGGCTCAATTTCTAGCCACTCACAACACCTGCTTTCGTAGAGATGTCGCGCTGGCGCTCGGTCCCACGCTCGATTCCGGCATTGAGATGGAGCTCCTGCTGCAAAACCGGCTGCGCGCCGAAGGGCACACCCTCTTCCACGAAGCCCGCGCCGTTACGCGCCACATCAACGTTTCGCGCCCCTGGCCGCTCCTGAAAGCCTCATTCTACGGCGGCTGGCTCTTTTCGACGGTGCGCATCCGGGAAGAGCATTGGACTGTGGGCAGAAAGTTGTTTCAACTCGCCGCGAGCCCGCTCGTGCCGTTCCTTCAACTCAAACGCCGCTGGAACGCGCTCGGCCGCATTGCCGGGGAGCGCCGCTTGCTTCCCGGCATCGCCTTACCCGTGCTCGCGATCGCCTCGATGCACACGATCGGCGAAGTGATTGGAATCCTCTATCCTCGCGATACCGTAGTCGAGGATTACTCGAACTTCGAGAATACGCGCATGCGCTTTGTGCGCCCGGAAGAGCGCGCACTACTGCTTCCGGAGAACGCCGGGTCCGCCACGCGGGCAGCGATGCAAATGTAAACAACTCCTGCGCGATGCGGTACATAAAATAGCAAACACCATGCGAACCGTCGGTTTAGGAATCATCGGCTGCGGAGATGCCGCTCACCGCTATCACGCGCCGGCTCTCCACAAGATCGAAGGCATTCGCGTCGCCTGCCTCCATGACACACTCCCCCAGAATGCGCATACCTTCGCGAAGGGCTTCCCCAACGCCCGCCTGGCCGCCTCACCCGAGGAGTTACTGGCTCACCCGGAGGTGGAAGCGGTCGCCATCCTCACGCCGCCCGCTACGCACTTCGAACTGGCCCGCATGGCTTTGCTCGCGGGGAAACACGTGCTGGTCGAGAAGCCGCTTGCGTTGCAGGAAGCACATGCAGAGGAACTCGTAGCCATCGCCCATCGCGCGGGCCTCATCGGCGCGGTCGGCTTCCATTTGCGGAATCACCGCCTCGTGCAGCGTGCGAGAACCCTGCTGCGGGAACGGCACATCGGAACGGTTAGAATTGCCCGCTCACTGTGGTGCGCGCGGGTGCAGGCGCCGATGGGGGAACACTCCTGGCGGCAGCGCCCATCGGAAGGGGGAACGCTGCTCGATGACATTGGTATCCATCATGTCGATCTTCTTCCCTATCTGCTGGGCACGGAGATTCGCGAAGTCCACTCCCTCATGAGCGACGCGGGACCCAAGGGCCGCCACGTGCGGCTATCGCTCAGTACGGCGGCGGGCGCGGCGCTTGATGTTTCCCTGCTGGAGGGGCTCTTCGAATGCCAGGAACTGGAGATCGTGGGCGAGCGCGGCCGCATCACGCTCTCGCTCTATGATGCCTGGGGATTCGAGGCGCTCACCGATGCACACCCCGCCTTTGGCCTGGGCGCCCGCGCGGGCCGCCTCGCGCGCGCAGCCGCCGATCTCCCCGAGGGCCTTTCCGCCGCGCTCCAGGGCGGTGATCTTGCCGCTTGTTACGTACGCCAATGGGAGCAGTTTGCGCTCTCCGTCTCCACCGGGTCGGAACCCGCAGCCTCCTTTGCTGATGGCCTTGCCAGCCTGCGGATTATCCGCCGTGCGCAACTGGAAGATTCCGCTCGAGGCGCCCGGAAGGATTGCTCCCAGGAGATCCTGCTGCGCCCCGCTACGGTCATGCAGAGAGCGGCGTCGCCATCCCCTGCGGAAGAAAGCATCTATGCCCCACCGCAATCGCATGAGGGGCCGCCACTCTCTGTGGTGCTCTCCTCACCCGGCGAGTTTCACGAACTGCGAACCACCTTGCGCCACCTCGCCGCGCAAACGGTGCAAGACCAGATTGAGCTGATTCTCATAGCTCCGGAATCCATCTCCTTCGACGTGGACCATTCCCTCGTCGAAGGCTTCCTCGCGGTGAGCGTGGTCCGGATTCCCTCGATTGGCAGCATCGCCGAAGGCAATGCCGCCGGAGTGCGCGCCGCTCGCGGGCGCGTCATCGTGTTTTCGGAAGACCATTGTTTTCCAGAACCCGGATGGGCCGCCGCACTCATCGATGCGCACCGTGCCCTGCACGCGGTGGTCGGCCCCGTCGTCCGTAACGCCAACCCCGCCACTTCGATCAGTTGGGCGGATTTCCTGGCCGGCTATGGGCCCTGGATCGAAGGCGGAGAACACCCCGTGCTCGACTTCCTTCCCGGTCACAACAGCAGCTACAAGCGTGAAACCTTGCTCGATTTGGGGAACGAACTCGAAACCGTGCTTGAAGCGGAGACGATCTTGCATCAACGGCTAGTGCGCGAAGGCGCTTCCCTGCATCTGGAGCCTCGCGCCGTCGTTTCGCACGTAAACTTCGCGTTGCCGGATTCCTTCGCGGACGCGCAGTTCCTCAACGGGCGCATGTTCGCGGGGATGCGCTCCCGCCAATGGGGAATCGGCAGACGCATTTTCTATTTCTGTGCGTCCCCGGCTATCCCCGCCGTGCGGATGTTTCGCTCCATCCCCTCGTGGCGGCGCTTGCCCGTTGGCCCCGGCATGAAAGCGAAGGTATTTCTCGCGCTGCTTTTCGGACTTGTCGTTGACGGTACGGGCCAGATGATTGGGTACGCCGCCGGCCCCGGAAGCGCACGCGAGAAGCTCGCGCGTTTGGAATTCCACCGCTATCGCCACATTCCTCCGCAGGAGAGGGATGCGCTCTTCACCTAGCGCTCACAGCCAGCAGCCATGCCGCCAGAATCGTCCACCCCGCCTAGGTATTCCCATCCGCGAGATTCCCCTCTGCGAGCCTCGGTAATCGTCACCACATACAACCGCCCCGAGAGACTCCGGCGCATGCTGCGGGCCCTCGTTGCGCAGGATCTCCCGCTGAACGAGTTCGAAGTCGTCACCGTGGATGACGGGAGTCCCCAGCCCATCGCTCCCGTCGCCGAAGCCTTTATGGATCGCCTCCAAATAACGCTCCATCGGCAACCCAACTCCGGGCCCGCCGTGGGCCGCAACACCGCGATCTCCCTCGCCCGGTCTCGCTTCATCGTCATGCTGGACGACGATTGCGAGCCCGCGCCCTCCTGGCTTTCCATCCTCGTCGCCGCCCTCGAAGCCAACCCGGAGGCCATGGTGGGCGGCCACACCATGAACGGCCTCCCCGATAACCTGTATTCCGCCGTCAGCCAAATGATCGTGGACCGCGTCTACGCCGTCCACAATGCGGAACCCGCCAAGGCCGGCTTCTTCACCAGCAGCAATCTCGGCGTCAGCCGGGAATTGCTCGTCGCCCTCGGTTCGTTCGATACGGACTACCGCCTCGCTGGCGGTGAAGATCGCGGACTCAGCGACCGCTGGCGCAACAGCGGGCACGCAATGATCTACGTGGCCGCCGCAACGATTTTTCATTTCCACGAACTCGACCTTCGGCGCTATCTACGGCAGCACTTCAACTATGGCCGGGGAGCCCTTCATTACCATCGAACCCGGGTTACCAGCCACGCCGGGGAGGCTAAAACGGCGCGCGGCATTGTCTTCGATTTCACCGCCTGGCGCAGCCTGATTCGCGAACGGCGCGGGCCGCACAGCACGTTCGCCATCATCGCATTACTTTTCCTATGGCAGGCCGCGAACACGGCGGGTTACTTCTGGGAGGCGATGGCGCGGGGCTCCCGCATCCTCGGTATCCGCGCCCGCTAACGCCGGCCGCCGGCATCGCGAGAGCCATGGGGTACACTCGCCTTGAGGACTTCGAATCGCCTATCATGCATCGCACCCGACAGAGACTCTCCCGCCGTGGCCTTCTCGCCGCGGCCGCCTCCATCCCCTTCGCGCATCGCGCCTGGGCCGCCGGCAGCGGCAATGTAGACATTGCCGTGATTGGCGCCAGCACGGGGGGCGTAGCGGCGGCGCTCGCGGCATTACGCGCCGGGGCGCGCGTCCTGTTGACGGAGGAGACGGATTGGATCGGCGGCCAACTCACTTCGCAACTGGTGCCCCCCGACGAACACCCGTGGATCGAACACACCGGCGCCACGCGGCTCTATCGTGAGTATCGCAACGCGGTTCGAGCCTATTACCGCGCGCACTACCCGCTCACCGCCGAGGCTCGGGCAGTGCCATTTCTGAACCCCGGCAACGGCTCCGTCTCCCGCATTGCGCATGAGCCGCGCGTGAGCCTTGAAGTGCTGGAAGCGATGTTGCAGCCTTACCTCAGCAGCGGGCAATTGACCTTACTGCTTCGCCACCAGCCGCTCCGGGCGGAAGTGGCCGGCAACCGCATCCGGCGCGTCACGCTCCGCGCGCTCGATACAGGCGCCCTGGCCGAGGTGGAAGCGGCCTATTTCCTCGATGCCACCGATCATGGAGACCTCCTGCCCTTGACCGGAACTGAGTACGTGACCGGCGCGGAATCCCGCAGCCAGACCGGCGAGCCTACTGCACCCGAGACCGCGCAGCCCCACAATATCCAGGCCTTCACCGTCTGCTTCGCGCTCGGTCATCGCGAAGGCGAGGACCATACCATCGAGAAGCCCGCCCAGTATGCCTTCTGGCGGGATTACGTTCCCGCGATGCAGCCCGCCTGGCCGGGCAAACTGCTCAGCCTCACCTATTCGCACCCCGTCACCCTGGAGCCGCGCACCCTTGCGGTGGACCCCACCCGCGAGTCCATTCCGGGCGTTCCCCTGAACCTTTGGATTTATCGCCGCATCCGCGACCGGCGCAACTTCACCGACGCCGCCACGAGTTCCAGCATCAGCCTCATCAACTGGCCGCAGAACGACTACTTGCCGGGCCGCATTCATGAGCAGAGCGACGCCGAAAACGCGAAGCATCTCGAAGCCGCGAAGCAGCTTAGCCTCTCGCTCCTCTATTGGCTGCAAACCGAAGTGCCCCGGCCGGATGGCGGCCAGGGGTGGAAAGGTCTCGAACTCCGCAAGGACGTTTCCGGCACCGCGGACGGCCTTGCCAAGTATCCGTACATCCGGGAGTCCCGCCGCATTCGAGCCGAATACACCGTCACCGAACTGCAAGTGGGATTAAAGGCGCGCGCCCTCGCCGCCGGCATTCCGGAACGCGAAGTGCGCGCGGAAGTGTTCCCGGATTCCGTGGGCGTCGGCAGCTACCGCATCGATCTTCACCCCTCCACCGGCGGCGACAACTACATCGACATCAGTTCGCTCCCCTTCCAGATCCCCTTAGGCGCTCTGATTCCCCAGCGCGTGGAAAACCTGATCGCCGCCTGCAAGAATCTCGGCGTCACTCACCTCACCAATGGCTGCTACCGGCTGCATCCGGTGGAGTGGAACATTGGCGAATCCGCGGGATATCTCGCCGGATGGTGCGTGGCCAAGGGAGTCTTGCCCCGTGAGGTACGAAATCAGAAGGCAAAACTGGAGGAGTTCCAGCGGGAGATCACGCGGCAGGGAGTCGAGCTTCAGTGGCCGCAATACACCGCGCGATAGAGGAGCCGCAAGGAGTGCTGCCTTGCTTCCCGTTCCCCCGGCGCGCAATGCTATGGCGCGGGCGACTTCGCCACCGGCTCCGGCAATTGCCTCTTCGGCAGCGCCGTGAAGTCGCGGTTCAACTTGAGAATCATTCCCGTGTCGGTGATCGCCCAGATGTTCTCCGCATCCAGCACGCCAAAGCTGGCCCTGGTAGCCGAAGCGCGGTAGTCCACATCCATCTCGGTCCAGGTGCGGAAATCCGCGCTTTCGAGCACCTTCAACCGGCCGGGCACCGGGCTCCAGAACAACTGGCCGCCGGGTTCCACAGCCAACAGGTAGGCTGGGCCGCGCGCGGGTAGAGCGATGTCGGTAACGGCCCGGTGCTTCTCGCGAAACACGCGCGACGTCATGCCCTTGGGCCAGCCGAAATAGAAGACTTCCGCCGGATACTCAAAGCCATTCGAAAAGTTCACCAAACCCAGCCCCGCGCCATCCGCGGA
>JADYZL010000088.1 GCA_020853155.1 Bryobacterales bacterium | reverse complement strand
TCATCGGGTAAGAGATATTCGGGATCAGGTGCAGCACCGCGTGAATCTTGGCGTGCCGGGGTGCATTGGAGCGCAGGAGCCGGGGCAGCAGTTTCTTCGAGACCTGTGTCAGCCCCTTCGCCCAGCGAAACTGCTGCGTCTGGAAACTGTACATCTCCACGGGAAGTTCAGAGGGGCACACGACATCGGGCAGGTAGACGAACTGCCAGCCGTTCATCTGCGCCCGGTAGCTGAGGTCGGAATCCTCGGTGAGCGTATCGTGCTGCCATCCGCCCGCGTCGCGGATCATCGTTTTGCGGAGGATGCCCGCCGTTCCGTTGAAGTTGAAGAAAGCGCCCGTGGCATAGCGCGACCCATGCTCCAGGACGAAGTGAGCGTCGAGCAGCAATGCCTGAACCTCGGTCAGCAGGTTGAAATCGCGGTTGGTGTAGCCCCAGCGCGTCTGCACAACGCCCACTTTGGGGTCTGTGAAGTAGTGAATCGTGCGGCGGAGGAAGTCCGCGGGCGGAAGGAAATCCGCATCGAAGACGGCGACGAATTCACCGGTAGCGGTGTCGAGCCCCTCTTCGAGCGCCCCCGCTTTGTAACCCTGCCGGTTGGTCCGATGGTGCAGTTCGATGGGAAGGCCCATCGCCCTGTATCGGGAAACGACGGCAGCGCAGACCGCGGTGGTGTCGTCGGTGGAATCGTCGAGCACCTGGATTTGCAGGCGATCATGCGGGTAATCCATCTTGCTGACCGCTTCGATCAACTGTTCGACGACGTTCTGCTCGTTATAAAGCGGAAGCTGGATGGTGACGCGGGGAAGCTCCGCAAATTGCGCGGCGGGCGGCAAATTCAACTTCTTCTTGTTCCGGTAGTACCGCCAGAGGATCTCAAAACGATGAAGCCCGAATACCGACAAGATCGCCAGCAGGACGAAATACGGGATCATCAACGAATAGTCGAAGAGCGCCGGTTGATGAATGCCCGCGAAGGTGTCGTCAAATAGCTGCGACATCACCTGATCGACCGTGGATCGGGACGCGAAGAACCCAAGGGGAAGATATGTCAAAAGCATGACGCTAAAGTCCATCGGAACAACGGAAGCGCCCGAGTCGCGCAGCCGATACAAAAGATGGCTCCGCCGGCTGCTTCCGGTGGCGGTATGGGGCGCTCGGGAAGACCCCGTTGAGTTCCGGCACGCAACTTGGAGCCGGATTTCTAACTCTTTGTTTCCGCTCGATCAACTTGTGGGAAATCTACTCCTGCTCTCCATATTGTACCTGTTAATGAAGATTTTGCTCCCGCGATTTTCTGAATCGGTTCATTCAGCTTTGTTAGGGAATAGCCGCTCCATTTAGAGTGCCGCGAAACCTCACAGTGAGAGGATTGGCTGTATCGCTGCGCCGCGCATGGGCTACTTGCACCGCAGCCGTTAAATGCCCCGCGAACCGCCCCCGTCCGGGAACGGCCCTTTCGCTCCCCGGCGGACGTGCCTTCGATTTGGATTCGTGATGGCGCGGATTCAAGAATCCACCGAAGAGGCGCCAGTCGCTCAGGACGGGCCGTGTTCGTCAATCGCCGTGGCGGGAATCACGTAGAGATACGCGCCGCAGGTGTCGCACCGGTGAAGCTCATCGGTGATGGCAAGTTCCTGAACGACCTGCAGGCGCACGGTGAGATGGCAGGCGCCGCAGGTTCCCGCGGAGACCTCGGCCACCACTTTGCGGCGGCCCTTGCTCTTCATGCTCTCGTAGTGGCGCCGGACGTCTTTGCTGAGTTGGACGACGAAGGACTCCCGTTCGGCGAGATCTTTCTCCCGCGAAGCCACCAACTCCGCCACGCGCTTCTCCGCCTCCGTGCGCTCCGCTTTCACCGAGGCCTGCTCCACCTTCAGCGCCGCCTCCGCGCTTGCAACATTCGCCGTCAGGCTCTCCGCCTGCTCCATTAAGGAAAGTTGCCGGTCCTCCGCCGTGCGGATGGCATCCTCGTTGAAGTCGATCTCGTGCTGGAAGGCCTTGTACTGCTCGTTCGTCTTGGCTTGCAGCATCTGGCCCTTGAGCTTGGAGATCTTGGCGTTGTGGTCCGCAATTTCCCCTTCGAGATCGCGGTTGCTCTTCTGGTTCGCGGCCAGCGCCTCTTTATCCGCCCGCAGCTTCGATTCACCCGCATGCAGCTTCTTTTCTATGGCGGCAATGTGCTTCGGGAGACTATCGATTTCCGCACTCAACTCGGCAATGGCGTCATCGAGCGCCTGGATGGCAATCAGCAATCGGATATCGGGGGACATTAAGGCCGCATTCTATCACGCAGCCCTCCGGCGATCCTCTTGAGAGGGCCCGCGATGGCATGCTGCGCCGCTTCAATCTCCGTCACGCCGAGCAGCCGGCAGGCAATCATGTACGAAACGAGGCCCAGCGGCACGGAGACCGCGACGTCCACGAGGTAGGCCAACTTTCGCACGCCGAGCACGGCCGCCACGGCGCTGCTCGAAAGCCAGCAAACCAACCCCATCAGGATCGACGCTCCGCAGATGCGCAGGAAGCTTTCCAGCAAGCGCCGTCCGAAGACCCCTTGCAGACGGTTGCGGATCACCACGAACAGCACGAGGAAGCTGATGGTCGCCACCACCGACGTGCTGAGCGCCAATCCCCAGAAGCCCACGTTATAGACCTTCACCATCGTGTAGGCGACGGCGAAATTGGTGACGATGGAGGAGAGGCTCACCCACATCGGGAAGCGCGCGTCGTCGATCGCGTAGAAGGCGGGCGCCAGGATCTTGGTGGCGGCGTATCCCACCAGCCCGAGCGCGTAAAACTTCAACGCCATGGCCGTTTGCTGCGTGTCGTAGAGCAGGAAGCGGCCACCTTCGTAAATTGCGCCGATCATCGAATCCCCCAGCAGGGCAAGCCCGATGGAAGAGGGAATGGTGAGCAGGAACACCAATCCCAGAGAGCGGCTGAGCGTTTCCCGGAACTCGTGGAAATCGGCCCGGGCGGCGCTGCGCGAGATGGAGGGCAGCGTGGCGGAGGCGATCGCGACGCCAAACAGACCGAGCGGCAGTTGCATGAAGCGGAACGCGTAACCGAGCCAACTGATCGGCCCGCTCGCGCCGCGCAACGGGTCCAGGACGCTCGCGGCAAGGGCCGTATTCACCATGACGTTTACCTGCACGGCGGCCCCGCCCAGGATAGCCGGGCCCATCAGACGCATGATGTGACGCAAGCCAGGATGCTGCCAATCCAGGCGGAAGCCGAAGGAAAAGCCCCGCTTCGCCAGGCTGGGCGCCTGCCACAACAACTGCAGCAACCCTCCGATGACGACACCGTAAGCCATCCCCTCAATCGGCGAAATCCCCAACGCGGGGCCGGCCAGATAGCCGAGCGCCAACCCGATCGATAGCGAGCCGATATTGAAGAAACTGGAAGCGAGCGCGGGCACGGCGAACTGATTGCAGGCGTTGAGGACACCCATGGCTTGCGCGGCAAGCGACACCAGCAGCAGAAACGGGAACATGATGCGCGTAAGCTGCACCGCCAGCTCATACTTGCCGGGCACCGCGTGAAACTCACTGGCCAGCAGGTCCACGAACTGCGGTGTGAACAGCATCCCGAGCAGGCAAAGCCCGCCCACGAAAAGAACGATGGTGGTCGATACGAGTTGGACGAGCACCGCAGCCTCGCGCTTGCTCTTCTCCGTGAGGTATTGCGTGAACGTGGGGACGAAAGCGGAAGAGAGCGCCCCTTCGGCGAAGAGGTCCCTGAGAAGGTTGGGGATACGGAAGGCGAGGATGAATGCGTCCATCACCGGCCCGGCGCCGAACAGCGTGGCCATCACCACTTCCCGCAGTAGGCCGGTGAGGCGGCTGAGCGCAACCGCGCCGGAGACGATCCCGGCGGAGCGGACGATGCGGGCGTGCTCCAGTTTGGCCGAATCGCCGGGCAATGGGACCTCCCCCGCCGCTTCGGCATTCGAGTTAAGGGCGCTTGTGGGCGGCTGCGTCAGGAGGCTTCCCCGTACTTTTCCAGGAAGTGGGCAACGGTATGGATGCCCTTGTAAAAGTTTTCCACCGCGAATTTCTCATTCGGGGAATGCAACCCGTCGTCAGGCAGGCCGAAACCCATGAGGATCGTGGGAATTCCCAGATGCGTGGCGAAGTCGCCGACGATAGGGATCGATCCCCCGCTGCGCACAAACACCGTTTCCCGCTCGAATGTCTCCTCGAAAGCGGACGCCGCCACGCGAATGGCCGGATGGTCCGGATTCACCATGCAGGCCGGTCCGGCACTCAGAACCCTCATTTCGGCGGCACAACCTGCCGGTGTGCGTTCCGCCACGAAATCGCGGAACGAAGCGACAATCCGATCGGGGTCCTGGTTCGGCGCCAGGCGGAAGCTCACTTTCGCGGTCGCCTCGGCGGGGATCACGGTCTTCGCCCCCGCCCCGGTGAAGCCGCCGGCAATGCCGTGAACTTCGAGCGTCGGGCGGGACCAGACGCGTTCCAGCACCGAATACTCCGATTCTCCGGTCAACGCCAGCGCGCCCACTTCCTTGTTCAGGAAATCGGCTTCGTTGAACGGAAGAGACTTCCAGCTCTCCAACTCCACCTCGCCCGCGTCTTCCACATCGTCGTAGAAGCCCGGAATCAGGATGCGGCCGCCCGCGTCCTTGGCCTGGCTCAGCAGTTCGATGAGCGCAAAGACCGGGTTCGGCGCCGCGCCGCCGTAAAGCCCGGAATGGAGATCCCGCGATGCGCCCTTCATGGCGACTTCCGTGTAAACCAAGCCGCGCAGGCCCACGCAGAGCGTCGGCAGGCCGGGGGCGTACATCGCCGTATCGGAGACCAGCGCGACGTCCGCTTTCAACTTTGCCGCATGGGCCGCAACGTATGCCGCCACGGACTTGCCGCCGATCTCCTCTTCACCCTCCACCAGAAATTTCACGTTCACGGGAAGGCTGCCGCTAGTCCGCATCAGCGCCTCGACGGCTTTGACGTGGATGTACATTTGACCTTTGTCATCGGCGGAACCGCGCGCGAAAAGGTTACCGTCGCGAATCGTGGGCTCAAAAGGCGGTGTCTTCCAGAGATCGAGGGGGTCCGGGGGCTGCACGTCGTAATGCCCGTAGCAGAGCACGGTGGGCTTGCCGGGCGCATGCATCCAATCCGCGTAAACCAGCGGATGGCCTTCGGTTTCGATCAACTCCACATTCTCGAGCCCCGCGGCGCGCAGGCTGTCCGCCACGAACTCTGCCGCGCGGCGCACATCGCCCCGGTTCTCGGGAAGGGTAGAAATACTGGGGATTCTTAAGAATTCGAACAGTTCGTTCAGAAACCGCTCTTGATTGGAGTCGATGAACGCAGAAGCCGTATCGGGCCTTTGGGAACTCTCCGGGAATCCACCATTATATGGCGGCTTCGGCGAGTTGTTCGCGTCCCTCGAATTCGGCGAGCGTTCGCAGACAACGGCGCACTTCCGGAGCGTAGAACGGTTGCGCGATGAAATCGACGGCTCCGGCCTCCGCCACCTCCGTCCAGAGGGAGGGGCTATCCGTGCGCGCGGTCACCACGAGACGGGTTTCGGGCGCGTGCGAACGGCAACATTCGAGCGCGTCCAGCCAGTCCCCGTCTTCCAACTGAGAGTCCGTAATCAGCACCGTAGTGCGATTCGATGCCAGCCAGCTTTCGAGTTCCGCCACGGTCGACACTTGGCACAGGTCCATCCGCTGCACGGAGGCGATCCGCGCGAGGCGCTCAAAGCGATCGGCGGACGCAGTAACGTAGGGTACAGTCATCCTTTGCATATTCGCCATCCTCTGCATAGCCGCCCTCCCCGTACCCCATTCGCGCGAAAACCATACGGTGCAACGCCGAAGATCGAAGGGGTTCGCAAATACATCACCATATCTGCTAGCTCTGACGCCAATGGCGTCTAAAAGGTTTTCTCTATCCAGTCTATATCAGCAACTTTTTAACGAGTGCGAACATTTTAGTACCATACGGCAGGATTGCCGTCATTTTCTATTCATAAAGATAACTTTCAACAAAACTCGCCGCGCGCTTAGGCGATAGGCGGTTGCCGCAGGTGCCAATCGGTGTGCTGCTGGAACGCACCCCCCACAGCCAGAATACGGTTCTCGTTGAAGGGCCTCGTCACCAGTTGCAGCCCGACCGGAAGCCCATCGGCGAAACCGCATGGAATGGAGAGCGCGGGCCATCCCAGCAGGTTCCCCGCGGAGCCGAGGTCCGTGAGCCCCCGTGCGCTCGGGCTTTTCCGCTGCGAGGCAGGCGCATGGAGCGACGTGTCGATCCGGTTCGCGGTCTCCAGTCTCGAGGGTGTGATGAGAATATCCAGCTTTCGGAAGAGAGGATCCAGTTCATCCTGCATCATTCCCCGAATGCGCTGCGCCCGCAAATAATCGGTCGCCTTCATCTCCAAGGAAGCCCGGAGCCCGGCGATCTGATACGCGTCCGCCAACTCCTCCACCCGGCCGTCACGAATCAGCGGCTCGAAAACGGAGGCGGATTCCGCGCGGATCACGGCGCCCGCCACGCCGCCATAGGGAAAGTTCGGGAGTTCGGCCGCTTCCAGCGTCAGCCCGAGTCTCCTGAGAACGTCGAGCGCGGCAGCGTATGCGGGGCGGGTGGCAGGTTCCGCCCATTCCTCGAAATCCACGGGGTTATAGCCGATCTTGAGTCGGGAGAGAGCGCCGACGTACTCCGGCCCATAATAAAAAGACTTTCCCGCGGAGCCGCGATCCCGGCTATCCCCGCCCGAGATCGCCTGGAGCACGTGGCCGCAATCCTCCGCGGTGCGGCACATTGGGCCGATCTTATCCATCGTCCAACTCACCGGCATCGCTCCGAAGCGGCTGACGTAGCCATACGTGGGCCGCAAGCCCGT
>JADYZL010000087.1 GCA_020853155.1 Bryobacterales bacterium | reverse complement strand
GGCCGCGGTTGATGCAGATCCTCAAGGATGTGGCGCCTGTAGGGGAGGACACGCGAGACCGGATGATCGGCGAGGCCACGGATATGATTCAGGCCACCATCCTGAGCAGCGTGGTGGTTTCAACAGTGCAAGGCCTCCTCGGCGGCCTCACTTTCTGGATTCTCGGCCTGCCTTCGCCGTTGGTGTGGGGCCTGGTGCTGGGTGTGCTCGCATTTCTGCCGGTGATTGGGCCGTCTCTTGTCTGGGCTCCGATGGGCACCTACATGATCTTCAACGGGGACCCGTGGCGGGGCGTGATGCTGATTGTGCTAGGGTTCGTCTTCGTGAGCAGCTCGGATAAGGTGCTGCGGCCGATTCTGATCGCGGGCCGCGCCCGGCTCAACGAACTCCTGGTGCTCGTGAGCCTGCTCGGGGGTCTCGAAGCCTTCGGGTTTATTGGAATTATTCTTGGCCCGGTGATAGTGGCGACTTGCGTGGGGATGTTAAAGGGCTACCGGGAAGCGCTCGTTGAGCAGGAGCAGACCCTGCAATCGATCCCGCTGCTCGACTTGCAGCCAAAGACGCGCGCCCGTGCAGGTTGAACGCCGGATTACGGTTCCCGCCAACGAGCGCAGGCAACAGGGAGCGCCGCGTACGAAAGCCGCGTACGAAAGCTGTCAATCCGCGAGACAGGGAAGCGACGGCAGGTTTCGCGCGGGCGCGTGCTTACTCCCAGACTTCCCACATGCGGAACGCGTATTCGCACGCAGCCATATCCACGCGATCGCCGCGGAACGGGACGCCCTCGGCCTCGAGCAGATGCCTCTGCGTGATGTGGCTCTCCCCGCGCGTCTTGATCTCGCCGCCCGCTCCCACGACGCGCTGCCATGGCAGCAAATGACCTTCGCGCCGTAGCAACTGCGCCACCTGGCGGTGATAGCCGGGGTAGCCCGCCGCCGCCGCGACATGCGCATACGTGGAAACCATACCGTATGGAATACTGCGGATCGTGCGCCGCATCGCTTCCTCGCGCTCCAGGCTGCGGCCCGCCCGCTTTGTCCAATTCAGAAAATCGCTGCTCTGTTCGTGGCGCCGCATCGCCCATCCACCGCCGGAGAGTCCGGCCCCTTTCAGCGTACCTCGATGGATGGGGCCTCCATGTGCGTAGCCGGTGGCCTCAAGTGGGGATGTGTACCGGCGGAATGTGCAGCGCGGGGCGCGGAAGCTTCCACCTCCGGTATCCTGAGCACATGAGCTTTTTGGACAATCTCGAGAGCAACCTGGAAGCGCTTGAATCCGGCGAGGAACGGCGGGGGGAACGGCGGGCTCAGGAAATCGCGGCCAGAGCGATGCAACGGCAGGCCGCGCTCGAATCCGCGCCTTACGCGACGGAGCTGAAATCGAGCGCGTTCGTGGAGGGTCTGCTCACCGCTTGCCGGACAGTGGGCCACCGGATGCGGGTATTCGTCCAGTTCACCTGGGTTGGCGACACGCTGCGCCTGGATGCGAAATCGAAGAGGCTGGAGTTGCAGCCCACCGCCCAAGGCAACGTGGCCGTGTTTCTCGAAAACGGCGAGGAAGTGCGGAGAGCGCCGCTCGATTTGTCCGGAGATCCGAATCAATTGGCGGAGCAATGGCTGACGTCGGCCGCCTGAGCGGGCAGCGCGGCGCTCCGTACGCCGAATGACACCGTTTCGCCAATAGAATATCCCGGGCGACGTATAGTATCTTTGAGTGCGGGAGTCCACCGCCGGCATCGCTGCCGGATGATGGCCGGAAGCCGAGTGATTCGAAACGAGATGCGCGCGGGGTGCATTCACTTGTTTACATGGGCAAGCGCGCGACTGCCGCAGCCAATCCAATCGCAAGAGGGGGAGATGCCATGAGGAAGCCGAAGTCCTGGGTTCAACTTGCAGCCACATTGATCTTGACTGCGGCGTTGGCGCTGCAACCGGCGGCTCTTGCCCAGACGAAGATCCCCAAGCCGGGCTTCAACTTCTTCAGCAAAGACCAGGACATCAAACTGGGGCAGGAGGCGGCGGCGCAAGTCGATCGCGAAATGCCGATCGTCCATAACGCCGAAATGGATGCCTGGCTCAAGAAGCTGGCGGAACCCCTGATCTCGCAACCGGAAGCGGGCGGCTACCCCTACCAGTTCAAATGGGTGAACGACGATAACATCAATGCCTTCGCGCTGCCCGGCGGCCCTGTCTACATGAATACCGGGCTCTTGAAGCACGCCGACGATGAAGCCCAGGTGGTGGGTGTGCTAGCGCACGAGATCAGCCACGTCGCCTTGCGGCATGGGACGAATCAGGCGTCCAAGGCGAACCTGTTTTCGCTTCCGGCCATGATCGGCGGCGCGATGCTGGGAGACAACTCGCTGCTTGGACAACTTGGACAACTGGGCATCGGGCTCGGCTTGAACAGCGTGCTTCTCAAGTACTCGCGCGGGGCCGAATCTCAAGCGGACCAATTGGGCGCGCTGCTGATGCACCGCGCAGGGTACAACCCCATCGAGATGGCCAATTTCTTTGAGAAGCTGGAAGCCATTTCAGGCAACCAATCGGGAGTGGCGGCCTGGTTCTCCAGCCATCCGAATCCCGGCAATCGCGTGAAGAATGTGCAGAAGGAGATTCTCACCTTCGACCATCGGAATTACACGCGCGATACCGGACAGTTTGCGCGGATGAAGGCGCTCGCGGCGAAACTGCCGCCTCCTCCCAAGCAACCGCAGCAGGGTGCGGCCGGGCAAGCGAGCACTGCCCAAATCCCACCGGTATCGGAACTGGAGGCGCCATCGAGCCGCGCCAAGGGGTTTGAATCCACCATGTACACGATGAGCTATCCCGAGAACTGGCAGGTTTCGCAGGGAGAGCAGGGAAGCGTCACCATCCTGCCGAAATATGGCGTGGTGAACACCGGAAATGGCGGTTCTGCAATCGGTTACGGATCAATTATCACGGAACGCTCTAATAATTCTTCGCAACGCATTGAAGAAGTGGCTGCAGCGATCTCACAGGACGTCGTGAAGAACAATCCGGGCATCCAGATCACGGCGGAACCGCAGCGGGTCACGGTCAACGGGAAGCGGACCGTACTCTACATGCTGAACGGCCCCTCCGCGTTCCAAGGGCAACGGGAAGTGGTTGTGCTCGCGGTGGTGGAACGTAGCCCCACCGACACGGTATCGGTGATCTTCGTTGCCCCGGAACGGGATTACCGGAAGTTCGAGCCGACATTCAAGAACATGCTCAACAGCACCCGAATGCGCTAGAGCCGAGGCTATTTTAGGCCTTTTGATCGTGAGCCAGCGTTTTGGGTTCTGGGCCGTCCCGGGGAAACGCTTGGAAGCGTTATCGGGCGACCGCAAGGGTCGGTACAGCATCCGCATCAACGATCAGCGGCGCATCTAGGCAGACTACGATTTGAAAGCGGCGCTGCGTGAAGTAGGTCCGCGGATCGAGCGCGAAGTGCGGCTATCCGCCTAGGCGGTTAGATCGAATACCGCTCTGATCTGCATTTGCTCCGCCGTCAACTCGCGCGCACCAAGTCGGTGGCCCAACGGTGAGTTCGGAGTGTGCACCACCAAAAGCGCCGATAACATATATTATGTCAACTGAGATATCGAAATCTCTCAAGAGAGCCGCCTGTGCCGTCACCCCCCACCTTGAGGCCAGGGATTCCCAAGGGCGAGGTGTTCCCTAACCTGGGCGGCCATCCGGTTGACGTCCGTCACCTGGATCACTTCGCAGCCCGCCGCCGTGGCGCTTGCCATGCCCGGCCTCGAATCCTCCAGCGCTAGCGCGGTTTGTACTCCAATGGCCATCAGCGCTTTCCGGTACGGCTCCGGATGCGGCTTCTTTCGCGTCACGTCTTCGGCGAAGACGCCCAGGTCGAAAAGATGGCGGAGCCCGTTGCGCTCCAGGATCGGCCAGACCTCGCAGCTCGAACTCGAACTCACCACCGCCAGGCGGTAGCCTTCCAGCTTGAGTTGTTCGAGCAGCTTCGCGCTGGTTTCCGGCACCAACGGCTCGGCGAGCATATGCTCTAGAAAGAGTTCCTGCTTGCGCGGGAATGTCGCCCAAAGCGCCTCGAAGGAATGGGCCGGGGTCTCCGAAGCCAGCCATTCGATGGCTCCACGATCTTCAATTCCCGTGAACTGTTTCAAATACACATCCGCGCTGATCGAAACTCCCAGCGGCGCCAGCGCTTCGGACCAAGCGATGTGATGAACCGGTTCGCTATCGACCAGCACCCCATCGAAGTCAAACAGTACGGCACGAGGTTCTTTCATTCCCGCATTCCCTTTCTATTCCGCGTTCGAGACGGGC
>JADYZL010000086.1 GCA_020853155.1 Bryobacterales bacterium | reverse complement strand
GACCACGCGCTTGCGGACTTGGGCGGCGACACAGCGAAGGCAGCAACAAAGACCGGGAAGGTCACCGTTTATTACACGGAAGCGGGCGGCCGAAAGGTTGCCCATTTCTTCAAGTCCCTCTAGACCGGCAGGGAAGGATGGGCTCCGCGCTGGTGCGGAGTGACGCTTTGCCATGCGGCGATCGTTTGAGAATGCGGGCGGCGCTGCCGCCCGCATTCTTTCGCAAGCAGACACCACAGCCGCGAACCCGATCCGGAATCCATGCGGACTTGCGTCGCCAATTTGGGCTTTCGCCGGCGGTACACTTCCGCGGCGGCGCGTGTGGCTCCTATGAAGTGAACGCCGCAAGCGCCTGCTCACGGGTATCGTAAATATCGAAGATGCGGTGCATACGCACCAGTTCGAATAAGGCGCGGACCGGCTTGGTCATGCCGCAGAGTTTGAGATCGCCACCGGATGCGTTGAGTTGGCGCAAACAGGAAAGGATAGACCCAAGGCCGCTCGAATCGACAAACCCGAGATGCTGCATATCGAAGATCACCTTGGCTTCGTTCGCCAGGAAGGGACTCACTTCGTTCTTGAAGTCCTTCGCGTTGCTCGCGTCCAGGCTGGGGCCCGGGATCTCTACGACGATAACGCCATCCAGATTCGTGGTAACCAATGCCATATTGTTTTTCCTTTTCCTGTTTCGGCCGCCACAAGGGCGCTCAGCCCGCGGATGTTTGATCCGGCCCAGGGCCAAAGCTCTTCACTATTCTAATCGTGTGCCAGTCTCCGTCGTTGCGCGTGTAGACAATCTTATCGACAGATTTCGCGATGATGAATACGCCGAAGCCACCGTCCCGCGTCCCATCAAAGCTGGGGGGTCTGCTTGAGGCCGGATCGAACGGAATTCCGGTATGCGCCAGTTCAAGACAGAATTTCCCGTCTTCCACCCATGCGGTGATGCGCAGCCGCTGCGATGGATCGTTCCCATAGGCGTGCCGCATGACGTTGCTGGCGACTTCATTCACGGCAAGGATGAGCTGATAAAGGGCATCTTCCGCATGCGATCGCGGCGCCCAGCGCAGCCAGAGATCGTTCACCCACTGCCGAATCCGGTAGAGTTCCTTGAGATCGCTCGAAAATACCCGGCTCTCCCGCGTTTCGGTGCTGGCGGGCGATCTGGGATTGATGCGGACCACCACGCAGGTGAGATCGTCCTCGAAAATCTCCCTCTGGCTGAAGGCGATCACGGCAGCCCGGATTTCTTCGATCAGCCCTTCAACGGGCAGGTGCGCGAACTCGCGGACGCACTCATAGAGCCGGTACTCCCCAAAGAACTCCCCGGAAGGGCTGCGGGCTTCCGTGACGCCATCCGAGTAGAACACGAAGAGATCGCCGGGTTCAAAACGGTGCGCAACCTGCTGATAGACTTCCTCCTGGAGAACACCCAGGGGCAGGTTGTCTCCCTGCAAAATGAAGGTCTGCTGATCCCGGATGCGGAGATGAAAGGTCTTCGTATGGCCCGCATCCACGAACGTCACCAGATTCTGAACGAGATCGAACCGGGCATAGCTCAGGCTGGCGAAGCTATCGACGCTGATCATCTGGCGGGCAACCGCGGCGTTCAGGCTGGTGACGATGGCATCCACCTGCGGAATCTCCCTCCGCCCGGTATCCACCATGAGCTGGCAGAGGGAGCGGAAGAGACCGCTCTTGGCCGCCGCGGCCAGAATCGCGGCCGGCACGCCTTTGCCCATCACATCGCCCACCACCACATCGAAGCAGGATGGGTTGTAATCGACCACCTCGTAAAAATCGCCGTCAATCGTCTTCGAAGGTAGCGTAAGCGCGGCGATCGTGGCGCCTTCGATTCGATCCGGCACACGCGAGAACAGTAGGGATTGCTGAATGCGGGAGCCGATATCCACTTCCTGGCGCAAGCGCTCCGATTCCAACTGGATGGAATAGAGCCGGTCGTTCTCCACCACCAGGGCGGCCTGCATGGCGAGCGTTTCCAGCAGCCGGAGATGCGGGGACTCAAAATCTTCCACGCAATCGTCCGTCCAGACTTCGAGCGCTCCGTGCAATTGGCTTTGCGTGGAAATGGGAACCACCACCACGGAGGCCGCCTCCCGGAGCTCCGGCTCGTCATCGAGGATATGCGAGAGGTGCCCGGCACGCCGGAGGATCAGGCTACTCCTCTGGTCGAGCGCACGCCCGACAATGCCGGTTTGCAGAGGCCGGGGCTGCGGGACAGCCGGCGCAACCCAGGCAGTGGGCATCAGCGTGCCATTGTCTTCAATCCAGAGAATGGCATTGGCCCCGGCGCGCACGGCCACGGCGCGCTCCACGATCCGGTTAAGCAGGTCCTGCCGGTCCGGCAGGTTGCGCATGTCGACGGTCCATTCGAAAAGCGCGTCCAGGCTCTCCCAACTGGCGCTCAGTTCCTCAAGTAGCGCTTCCTCCTGGCGCTCCTTATCCACGAGCTCCAGAGTGCAGCCGAGCAGGCTGTTGAGGCCGGACGCCAAGGCGCGGTTCGGCGAGCAAAGATGAATGTGCCCCACCAACAGGTTCTGCAAGGTAGCGGGGATGCGGCGATAGTGGCGGCAGGCGCCTCGCTCCGATTCGGCTTCCACCGGCTGGGAGGGTTCCTCCTCACCGCCGGAACCTTCCGGGATGCCGCGGGGGACAAATTTCCCGTTCACGATGGTGAAAGACGCATCGGGTTGTTCGACGATCCAGGTGAGGTTCCCGGAGTACTCCCACGCGAGCGCGGCGCCAGCGGCGCGAGCGAATTCGGCGGGGCGGCCGCTCAGTGCCTTGCGAACCCGCGGTTCCAGTGCGAAGACCGCGTCGCCCGCGGCATAGGGGAGAAATTCGTTGGCGGGGTCCATCCGGAGTTACTGGCCGCTCCCCACCGATGCAATGCCCGGCTGTACCGCCCGGGAAACGGCATATCCGAAAAGCCCGTGGCGCTGCAGGTGCCGCAGCAGCGTGGAAGGCGCGACGGGTTTCGCACAATGAGCCGTTACGCCGAATTCCATGATATCGGCGGGAATATCCTGCAAATTCAACCCGGTAAGCAGAAGGATCACGGGGTGGGGAGAATCCTCCGTCACCGAAGCGTGAATCGTCTTGAGAACGTCAAGGCCGGAAATGCCGGGCAGAACCAGATCCAGCAGAATCGCGTCCGGTTTGAAGGTCCGGTTCATCTCGATCGCGGTCTCGCCATCGAAAGCGAGGGCCGTCTGGTAACCCTCCTTCTTGAGAAGGAACTGGAGAAAGCGCGCAATATGCCGTTCGTCATCCACCACGAGGATGCGGGAGGCTAAGCGGTAGAGCGCCGGTTCCATATCCTGCCTCTATCTTACGGCGAAGAGGTGGCGATTGTGCCGGGAATCAGAAGGCGAGAGGCATGCCGGGCTCCACAATCGCCGCCGATGTCTCCAGAGAGGAACCCAGTGCGGCCGCGAGCCCGGTTTCGGGCCGGTAGGCCGGCGCAACCGGAAGCGTCAATCCTTCTTTCCAGGTTTCAATCCGCATGCGCCCGACGAACCGTCGGGCCGGCGGGGCGCTCAGCCACCGCCCTTAAAACGAAATACCAGGAGTAGAAGAATCACCACGATGATTCCGATGTATTCGTATCCCATCGTCTCCAGTGTACGGTGGAAAGGCGGCCGCGCGGTAACGGTCTCGCT
Source organism: Bryobacterales bacterium (assembly GCA_020853155.1). Lineage (GTDB taxonomy): Bacteria > Acidobacteriota > Terriglobia > Bryobacterales > Bryobacteraceae > JACTMJ01. The sequence goes on along the minus strand of JADYZL010000086.1, from coordinate 12,519 downwards.
ACTGCCGCGGCAATCGATCAACCCGAACGGCGAAGGGATTCGACGAAATCGATGAGGCGGAAGACCGATTCGATCACGGCCTCCGGCTGATCGAGGTGGATCCAATGGCCACTCTCCGGCACAACCCGGTGCCGCCCGATCAAGGACCGCTTGGCGTCCGCATGATGTTCCGCCACTGCGTAAGGACTCGCGGATTCCGCGCTCAACACCGTGAGCGGCACGTGTACCGGGAAATTCTCCGCGTCATACTGGGCCACGCTCTCCGGCAAGTTCTTGAGATGCGATGCCATCGAAAAGAAGGTCTTCGGAGTACTCCAATGGGCGCGGATGGCCGGCCAGGATTCCCTTGGCAGTTTTCTCACTTCGCCGACCCAGCGTTCGATGGCCCGATTGGCGCCACCACTGGTTGCTTTCGAGATCGCTTGGGGAAAAACACGGGCGCCGTTGATCAACAGGGCAAGGCTCAGCCGCACGATCCCCAACTTCGCGAGTAGCGCTCCGCGGAGCGCCAGGCGGACGCCAAAATTCAGGCGCGCGGCCTGGTTCGGCCGAAGGGGGTTCCACTCGCAGCGCGTTACCGGGTCCACCAGCACGATGCCGGAGACCCGCTCGCGATGCTTCGCCGCATACATCAGGCAGAGCAGGCCTCCGAACGAATGGCCCACCAAAATAAGAGGCCCGCGCACTTGGGCTGCTTCAAGCAGGCCCTCCAGTTCCACCACCATGCGATCCGCAAGCCGGGCGTCGTGGGCCGGGCCGCTCCAGGCGAGCCCGCCCCGGTCATAGGCGATCACCCTGGCATGGCGGGAAAGGCGCGGCATCACGGAGGACCAGGTGATGCTACTTGCGCTGATTCCCGCTTCCAGAAGGATAGTGGGGGCCGTCCCGGCGCCGTGCTCCTCCCCAACCGTGACGGCCGGCCCGGCTTCGATATAGTGGAGCCATTGCCCGTCTACGTTCACCCGGCGGCCGGGCGCGGGAAATCGGCGGCGATCCACCCACTCGCCGGCGGCTTGATAGAGAAGGCCCAATACAAGGAGCGCAATCACTAGCGCAAACGGAATGAAAACCGCCCAGAAAACCCAGCTCACAGATTCTATCTTCGCTGAACGCATGGGCAGGATTCGCGGGATGCGCGCCGGGGGGATGCGGGAATCGGCGAAAATGGAAGGTTCAGGGGCAACGGCGGCAGTACGCGCTTTGGAAACGATCGATGTCCGCGAATCCCACGCTCGATAAGCTGCAACTCGAAGATCTGCTCGAGAGTGTGGAATTGCTGAATGCCACCCTCTCCGTGCAGGAGATCCTGCAACATCTGCTGCGGGTCGCCATGGCGCGCGCGCGTTCGACGAAGGGAATCGCGGCCACACGCGCACCCTCGGGCCACCTCGAAGTGTTGGTTGCGCGCGGGGCGGCGGAATTGAAGCCCGGGACCCGGGTGACGGAAATCTCGCTCCGCGAACAAGGTCTCGCAACCATCCTTCCGATCGGAACGAACAGCGAGAAGACCGGCCTCGTCGCGCTGGGTGCGGCAACCGCACCGGACTTCGAACTCAACGAGTTGCCCGGGCTGCGGATTCTGCTTGGGTTTGGAGCAACGGCGATCGCGAACGCGATGGCGCACGAGGAATCGAAGCGGCTGAACGAGCGGATGAACCAGCGGCTTCAGGAGTTGCGTGCGCTGCTCGATTTCGGGCGCGGCCTCACATCCACCCTCGATGCCGAGGAAGTGGTTCAGATGCTGGCGCTCACGTTCGCCGGCCGCTGGGCGATCTCGCGCTACGCCGTGCATGCCTGGCGCGAAGGCCAGGACCATGTCTTCCGCGCGCGTGGATTTACCTTCGCCCAGATGGAAGCGCTCTCCGGCCGTTACCGGGACTTGAGCGAAGCAATGCTGCTGGGAGCGGGCGACGAACTGGAATGGTTGCGCGGACTCGGAATTCCTCCCGGCTCCATGCTGATCCCGCTCCGCTCCAGCGAACGCATGATCGGGCTGATCTTGTGCGGGCTCCGCCTGAACAAGAAGCGTTACAAGCGCGAGGATCTGGAGTTCGGCCTCACCATGGCCAGCCGGGCGGCGGGTTCGCTCGAGAATGCGTGGTTCCTCAAGGAAGCGCTTGTCGCGCGGGAGATCGAGAAGGAACTCGAACTCGCCGCGAGCATCCAGAAGGACTTGTTCCCGAAAGCGATGCCGGTGGAAACCGGATGGGAAGTGGCGGCCCGCAACCGGCAGGCGCGGCAGGTAGGGGGCGATTACTTCGACGGGATGCGCCTGAGGCGCGAATCTTCTCCGCGCATTCTTTATCTGGTGGCGGACGTGGCCGGCAAGGGAATGGGCTCCGCCATCCTGATGAGTAACATTCAGGCCACGCTGCGCGCCTTGCTGGAACATGAGCCGACACTCGAGGCGGTAGCGCGGGAAGCCAATCAACTGCTGCATGCGAACACTCCGTCCAATCGCTTCGCGACCGCATTTCTCCTGCTGCTCGATCCGGAAACCGGCCGGGCGGATTTCGTCAATTGCGGCCACAATAATCCGCTTCTGCAGCGCGCGAGAGGCGGGATGGAACGCCTTGATGCGCCCGGCCTGGCGTTGGGCATGATGCCCTACCCCACACAGAAGCAAGCTGCCGTGGAACTGCTGCCGGGCGATACGCTGGCCATCTACACCGATGGCGTTTCGGAGGCGTTAAACGTCCATGACGAGGAGTTCGGCGTGGAGCGGCTTGGCGAGGTGATGAAACGTCTTCGCGACGAAAGCGCCGAGACGATTCTCGAAGGAATTTTTCAGGCCATCGAGTATCATGTGGGGGACGCGCCACAACATGACGACATCACGCTGATGGTGCTGAAACGAAAGCCGTAGGGGCGGAACGCGCTTCGCATGGCGGCGGGCCGGGCCGGGATATCGACCGAGTATGGAGCTTCCGCGGGAAACCCTGAGTGCAGTCTGGCGCCATTGGGCCGGCCGGTCGGCCTTGCTGGGCTTGCTGATGCTGACGCCCTTGATTTTGGCGCTCGGCATCCGCTGGAAACTCGATCTCTACCAGATCCGCGAATTTTCCATCGAAACGAGCCGGGCGCGGTGTATCGCCATTGCGCGGGACTTCCTGGCTCAACGGGGAATGGCGGCGGTCGCGGGCGGCTGGAAGCTGCAATTCGAGGAGAACCGGGCATTTCTGGACTACGTGCATCGCAGCTTGGGAGTGGGAAAATTCGTCCCTCCCATCCAAAGCTTCCCAGCCTCCCCGGCCAGTATCCGCGTTCAGACCGAAGATGCGGGGGATGAGACGGCGGAGGTAACCATTTCTCCGCACGGGAAGGTGACGGGCTACCGGTTCCCTTCCCTGCTGGATGAGTACGGCGAACGGTTGGGAGACCGGCAGGCCGCGGTGGCCAGTGCGCGCGCGCAGATGGACCGTACAATCTCACCCGCGGATTACCAAATCTCAGAGGCCCGCGTCTATGAGCAGACCGACGCCCAAGGCCGGCGGTTTTACCGCGTGGAATGGACGGCCGTCCATCTTGAGCTTCCCGAGCTTTCCTTCAAACTGCGATTCGGCGTTGCGGGCGATGCCGTCTTCTCGCAATCCATTCAAGCCGATGTAGCGGAGGCCTTCCTGGAGCGCGAGGGGCTGGTTGCGACGCTCTATCGGACCCTCGCCGGCTTTGCGCCGTTCTATGTCGTTGCGCTGATCGTCTATATGCTCATCCGCTACATTCAGCGCTCGATCGATAAGGAGATTTCCCACAAGCGAGCCGTGGTGGTGGCGCTCTACCTGCTGGCGATCGTGGGGTTGATCTACCTTACAGGAGACCAGGGGATCGTCTTCGGCCTCAGCGTTGGCGAGCGGGGGCCCCAAGCTGCATCCGCGTTTGTGATCCTGTTCCTCGTCGCGGCCGCATTGCTGGCCGGGGTGAGCTACTCCTCTTGCGAAGGGGATGTTCGGGAGTTGTTCAAGGGGTCCATGACTTCGTTCGATGCGCTGCTGACGGGCCGGGTGTTTTCCCGTACGGTCGCCAGAACGTTCGTGATTGGCTTCGTCGCGGCCGCATGGCTTTTCTTTCTGCAAGTGGTGACGAACCTTGCCTTCGAAGGGGGTCTCGAAGAACCCGCTTCGCTCCTGTTCGTCTACCGGATCGCGCACGCACAATCGCCGGCGGGCATGGTCTTTCTGCTGCTCCCGTTGAGTGTCGGGTTCATGCTGCTTTTCGGGCTGCTGATCCCGCTGAGCATCGTCGGGCGCATGCGGCGCTTGCGAGACGCGGCATGGGCATTCCTTCTCGCGATCATGCTGGTGAATCTCTTTCTGCTTCACGGGGGATTCGTCACGCTTCCGGGCGCCGCCCTTACGCTGGGGGCCGAAGTCTTCTTCATGCTGGCGCTGGTGCGCTATTTCGACGTGATGACGGCATTCATGTGCCGCGTTTTGGCAGGATATCTGGTGGCGTTGACCGATGTGCAGATGCTCACGACCATCCCGGAGAGCACGGTGAATTTCATACACGCGGTGGCGCTGACCACGCTCGTGGCAAGCCTGGTTCTGCTGCGCTACGGAAGGGAATACACCGACGAAGAGGTGCGTCCCTCATACGCTCGGGCATTGGCCGAACGCCAGAGTTTGAGCGCGCAGCTCTCCGTGGCGGCCGTGGCGCAAGCGCAACTCACGCGCACGGCATTGCCGCAAGTGGAAGGGTTTTCGTTGGCGGCAGTCTGCCGGCCCGCACGCACGGTGAGCGGGGACTACTACGATTGCTTCCCCCTCGGGCCGCGCTCGCTCGGCGTGCTGATGATCAACGGTGCCGGGCGCGGCTTGCTCGATGCCATGGTGATCGCCTACACGAAGGGGTTTCTGCTCGAACGCGTGAACTCCGCCCGGTCCGCGCGGGAATTGCTGGCGGACCTGCTGGAGAACCTCTCCACGCTCCTGCAAGAGGGCGACGCGTTTCCCGAATTGTGCTTCGTGATTCTCGACGGAGAGCAGAACACGGCGGCATATTCACGCACCGAGAATTTCCCGGGGCTGATCTCAATCAAACCGGCCGAGGAGGGCGGTGTATCCGTAAGGGAGGGTTCAACGGCGGAGATGGGCAGCATGCGGCGGATGGGAGAGCGCCGCCTGCTGTTGAGGCACGGGTTGATTCGATTGCCGGAGGGCGCCTCTATCCTCCTCTTTAGTTCCGGTTTTGAAAGAAGCCTCGTGCGGGCGGGAATCGGAGATTTCCGCGAGTGGCTCCGCAAGGAATGGAAGCACCTGGTGAAAAGCGATGCCGGCGCAACCCTGCTTGAACTGGCGCATGCGGCAATGGGCGGCAGAGCCGGCTGGCAGACGCAGATCGGTGAGCAGGACCGCACCTTAATGGTGGTGCATACCGTAAGCACGGAATCCGGCTCCATGGAGCGCGCGGCGTGAAGAAGATCGAATGGCTGCTCCTCTTCGCCCTGGCCGCCGCCGGCTTGAGCTATGTAGTATCGCGCGCCGATCTTCTGGAGCCGCTCGCCCGGTATGGGCCGATCGCATCGGAATCGTTCTACGAAACAACCGCCCGGAGAGTGGCCGCGGATTTCGGCGCCGGCGTTGAGGGATGGGCCGCCTCCACCACGAGTGAGCGGGATAGCGCTCTGCGCCTAGCCACGGAACGGAGCCTGGTGAGCCCGGAGTGGCTCTTGCGCAGCCCCTACGCGGTCACCTTCACCTTCGACGGGCCAGACCGTCAGATGTGCCGGGTGACACTTGATTCGAGAGGCACGCCGCTTCGATTCTTCCTCGGGTTGCGCGATGAGGTGCAGGCGCCCGTGAACGCGTGGGAACCGGATGCGCGGGAAGTGGAGGAGGCGCGCGCCATCGCGTTCGACGCGTTTCGCTCTCAGTGGCGCTTCGCGATTGCGGCCCTCACCGCGGATCTCGGCTTTCAACTCACCGCGGATGCCGTTGTGGATGGGCGGGATATCGTTTTTGAATGGACGAGCAAGCCGGGCCCCGCGGCAATGGTCGCCTGGAAGCTGACAATTCACGTACGCGACGGCGCCGTGCGGCGTTTCGATCTCGCGCCGCAGATCCTGGAAAACTTGCGCGCTCAAACGAGCAGCTACGAGAGCACCGTGACCTACGGCGTCATCGCCGCCGTCGCAATCGGCCTTGCGGGCTTCGTTTGGGCGTTCGTGTTGACCGTGCTGAATCTGTTTCGCGGGCGGCTACCCTGGAGCTTTGTTCTGAGAACGGCCATCGTGGTGGGAGTTTTTCTCCTCACCGGCTTCCTAACCGGGGCCGGTTTGCGCGCGCTGCCCCCGGATTGGTATTCGCATCCCGCGCGGGCGTTCAACTTTCTGATGATCCACCTGCTCAGCGGCGCCATCGCAACGGTGCTGATTTCCGCCGGCCGCTCCGCCCGCGATGCAACGGATTTTCGGCGCTGGCTGGGCGTCGAAGACTTTCTGAAGCTGGATTGGGCGAAGGCATCCGTGGCGCGTGCGATGTGGACCGCGGGTCTGATAGCCGCGATATGGGTGTCCGCCCCGTATCTTGCGTTGAGCTGGATATCCGGCGTTCTGTTCGATAGCGCGACGCGCCAATCCCTGGGGCTGAACATCCCGTTCGGCGGCAGCCTGGCCTCTCAAAGCTCGCTTGCGGTGCTCTTCGTGTTCGCGTTCTGCTTCCCGGTTTTGAAAGTCTATGTGAAGCCGCGGCTCCTGCGCGGCTTCCTCGCCGTGCTGCTTGGAGCGGCTGCGGCCGGTACATTCCGGGTGGTGGATTTCCCATGGCATGCGGTGGCGTTGGCGGCAATATGTTCCGGCTTGCTGATGGTTTACGTCTATGTGCGCTTCGGGGTTCTGGCATCCGTGTTGGGCGGCATCCTGGCGATTCCACTCAGCCGGGCACTCTTTCTGACGGTTTTGGGCGACGTGACGATGCAGACCTGGGGCATCGCGTTTCTCACCGTGGCATCCCTGGTTGTGGCGATCGCCTTCGTGCTGGATATGAGGAACCCGGCGCGGGAAGAAGAGCAGCAGCTTTCCGATGAAGAGCTGGCGTTGTTTGAACGGGAGCGGCAGCGCGCGGTGCTCTCGCAGCGCGACCAAATGCTCGGCGAATTTGCGCTGGCGCAGCAGGCGCAGGAACGGATCCTCCCCAGCCAGCCGCCGTATGTGGAGGGTTTCGAAATTTCGGCAATCTGCAAACCGGCGCTGCACGTGGGAGGCGATCTCTACGACTACTTGCGCCTGCACGACGGCCGCTGGACCTGCTGCGTGGCCGACGTCTCCGGAAAAGGCGTCTCCGCGGCGCTCTACATGACGCTCACCAAGGGGCTGCTGAATGCGCTGCGGCTCGATCGTGGAGACCTGATGGAAATTGCCACGGTCCTCAACCAGCGGTTGTACGAAGTGATGCGGAGGCGGTACTTCGTCACCATGTCTCTCGCGGCGATCGACTCCGCTTCGAGAAACGTGGAAGTATTGCGGGCGGGACACTTGCCGATGCTTCACGTCCGGGTCTCCGGCGAGGCGCGCTTCGTGGAATCACAGGGCATGGGGCTTGGATTAACGCCCTCCACCTTTTTCCGCCAAAAGCTCACCGCCGCCACGGTAAGAATGCAGCCCGGCGATGTGGCGGTGCTTTACTCGGATGGAGTCACCGAGGCGATGAATCCGCGGCGGGAAGAGTTCGGGGAAGCGCGTTTCGCGAGCGTCGTGGCGGCCGCGCGGGAATCCACGGCCATCGAGATCAGAGACCGGGTGATGGAAGAGATCCTCCGCTTCCAGTTGGGAGCGGAAGTCCACGACGACATCACAATGCTTGTGCTCAAGGCCACGGATGCGAGCATGGATGAGCGAATCGGGATTCGACCGGATTGGGATACAGCGGATTCCGGCGATTAGCGGACCGCGGCGAAGACGAAGTTACGAGAGTACAGACACGAGCGACGAAGAGGAGAACACACGTGCCGGAATCGTTTCAAATTCGGGAAGAGCTGATTGGTGAAGTACGCGTCTTCCACCTGAAGGGTTTTCTCGATGCCCACACGGCGCCCATATTCGAAGCCGCGCTGCATGCCAGAGTTGCCGCGGGCTCCTTCCGCATCGCTGTCGATGGCAGCGAGCTTACCTACATATCCTCGGCGGGGCTGGGCGTTTTTATGAGCTTCATCGAGGAGGTGCGGGAGCATGGCGGCGATATCCGCATTGGCGGTCTGGTTGCAAAGGTACGGCAGGTTTTCGACATTCTGGGCTTCGACGAGATTTTTCAGATTTTCACGACCGCCGGAGATGCGGTGGCCAGCTTTGACGCGAGCCCGGCGGCGGAAGGGGAGGACGATTAGCGATGTCCGAATCCATCGAACAATCCTTCACCTTGCATGTGCCGTCGTCGAACGAAAACCTGGCGATGATTCGGTCTTTCGTTAACGAGATCGCCAAACGGGTGTCGCTCAGCGACGAGGAAGCGGCCCTGCTCGCCGTGGCTGTGGACGAGGCCAGCGCGAACGTGATCGAACACGCCTACGGGCACGACGCGAGCAAACAGGTAACCGTGCGAGCCACCATCGACGACGAGCAAATCCGCATCGATGTGATCGACCAGGGCAAGGGGTTCGATCCCGACATGATCGAACGCAAAGATCCGCGGCTGCTGATCAAGGAGCGCGCATCCGGAGGTCTCGGAATGGGGCTGATCCAGCGCATCATGGACGAAGTGAAATACCATGTGGTGCCCGGCGAGAAGAATGAATTGAAGATGATCAAGAAGCGCCACAAGCCCGCATAGCCATTCGCGCGCCCAGTGGCTTCGTGCGCCCAGTGGCTTCGCTCGTCTAGTGTCGAAGAGCCGCTTCAATCACCGAATCCAGACGGCGCGTGGCCTTGCGCCAGGCATGCAGAAGGATCACGGAAACGAAGATCAAACCGATCGATAGGCCCGCCCAGATACCGAAGCTTTGCCAGCCTAGGCCAAAACAGAGCAGCGCCCCCACCGGCAGGCCCAGCAGCCAATGCCCGACCAGATTCGCGAGCATGGGCGTGTGCGTATCGCCAATCCCTCGCAAGACGCCCCCGGCCGTCACTTGAACGCCGTCGAAGAATTGGAACGCGGCCGCGAGAAACAGTAGTGGCACGCCGATCGCGAAAATACTGCGATCCGTGGTGAAGATCCGCAAGATGAACTCGGGCGCGGCGAAGAGCGTAATGCTCGAACACATCATGAATGCGGCGCCAAGCGCGATGGCCGTCCAGCCCGAGATCTCGGCGCCCGCCGCATCCTTGCGGCCCACCGCCTGCCCCACCCGCACCGCACCCGCGGAGCTTACCCCAAGCGGCACCATGAAGCATACGCTGGCCACGTTGAGCACAATCTGGTGCGCCGCGAGCGAGACCGTATCGATGCGCGCGATAAGCGCGGTCGCCATCGCGAAGACGCCGTATTCGGCGGTGAGTTGCAGCGCAACCGGCAGGCCCAGCGCAAGCAGGGCGCGGACGAGCGGGCCGTCGATGCCGCGCGCGGCGTGCAGCAATCCCGTGGGCTCGATTCGTTCCTTATAAATCACGAACAGAAGCAAGACGCCGAACATGTACACACGGGAAAAGAAGGTTGCCCATCCCGCCCCCTCCACACCCATTGCAGGGAAACCCCAGTGCCCGAAAATCAGCAGCCAGTTCACCAGTACATTCACGAGGTTGGCGGAGACCAGCGCGAACATCACCACACCCGCATGGTTCATGCTCTGCAAATACCGGCGGAAAACCACGTAGAGCAGCAGCGGCAGGATGCTCCAGACCAGCGTCTTCAAGTACGCAATGGAGTCGGAGAGCAGCCGCGGCTCCACGCCCCAATTGCGCGCGAGTGGAATGGTGGCGAATACCAACAGGGTAACGAGCGGCGTCACACCAAGCGCAATCCAGACTCCTTGAACCAGGCAATGGTTGCACCGGTCAAAATTGCGCGCGCCGAAGGCCTGGCTGATGAGCGTGTCGAGGCCAAGCAGCAAGCCCAGGCAGAAGAAGCTGAACACGTTCACGAAGAGCGCGCCAAAGCTGACCGCGCCAATGGCTTCCGCGCTTAGGCGGCCCACCATCATCGTGTCCACGACCGTCATCCCCATCCACCCCAGTTCGGCCAGGACGACCGGCACCGCGAGGGCCGTCATCGGGCGAATCTCTGGAATGAATTTCTTGAGCCTTTGCATGGTTGAATGGAGCGCGCAGGCTTCTCGGGAAGCCAGTGCCCGGCGCGGCTCAGTTAGGCCGTGGTGAGGGATTGGCCGATCGAACTTCTCCGCGCCACCCCGTCATCGTTCGCCAGCATGGCATCAAGCGCGGATTGCATGCGCCGGTGTACCTCGTCGCGCAACATCCCGGCATCCTCCCATTCCCCGGTATTCGTCGTGACGGGCGGCAGCATGCGCACCCGGAAGAGCTTGTGCCCGGTGAACAACATCGTCTTTCGAGGCAGCAACTTCCCCGTGCCCTCCACCACCACGGGCAGTACGGGAATCCCCTTCTTCAGGGCGATGCGGAAAGGTCCATCCTGAAAGCGCAGCAGCCGCTCGCCGCCGGAACGAGTTCCCTCCGGGAAGAACACGACGGAGAAGCCGTTCTCGATATACTTCACCGTCTGGATGAGCGCCTTCGCGCCGGCGCGGGAATCCTTGCGATCCACCGCGATTTCGCCGGAAAGCGAAAACATCCAGCCCGCCACCGGAACGGAAAACAGTTCCTTCTTGGCGACCCACTTAAAATCAAAGGGGAGGCGGCAAATCACGGGAATGTCAGTGTGGCTTTGGTGATTCGCAACAACAATAAACGGGCCTTTGAGCGTCGCGGGGTCGCAGCCCTCAATCGAAACCCGCCAGCCGGGAACGAAGCGCGTAATCAGCGCGCCACAGCCGTGGAGAAACTTGCCCGTGCGGCGCCGACAGGGGTCGCGGTCGAACGCGCAAATCACCAGCATGATCAGAAACTGGGGGATGGCCAGCAATCCGGTGAGGCCCCAGACCCAGGCCGAACGAAGTACGCGAAGCAACATGAGGGTAGTGCGGGCGGGCACGTCTCCCGCGCTTGCACCTTTCAGTTTGGCACGGCAAGGCCTATGGACGCATGCTGGAGGTGAGCAGCGCAGGGGAAGTTCCTGGCGCGTTATCGCCCAAACGGGAATCCGAAGGAATAGCATGGCCGCATTGCAAATGGTAAATGCCTCGAAGCGATACCCAGGCGCCGATGGGGAAAGCGGCTCCCTGGCTCTGGACGGCTTCACCTACGCGTTCCGCGAGGGAGAATTCACGGCGCTGGTTGGGCGGAGCGGGTGCGGCAAGACTACGCTGCTCAATCTCGCGGGAGCCATGGATTTCCCCAGTTCGGGCGAAGTATGGATCGATGGGCAGTTAACCAGTGGGATGAGCGATACCGGTCTCACCCGGCTGCGCCGCACGAAGATCGGCTTCATCTTCCAGTTCTTTCAACTCCTGCCCACGCTGAGCGCCGTGGAAAATGTGGAGTTGCCGCTGCTGCTCTCCGGCGCTCCGCACGCACGGGAGCGGGCGATGGAGCGGCTGGCCTGGGTGGAGATGGCCGGGTTCGCGGGACGAATGCCGCATCAGCTTTCAGGAGGGCAGATGCAGCGTGTGGCGATTGCCCGCGCCCTCGTGCACAACCCCAAGCTGCTGCTGGCCGATGAACCCATCGGCAACCTGGATACAGTCACCGGCAACATGGTGCTCGATCTGCTGCGGCGGGCTTCGAGCGAGCACGGCGCCACCGTCCTCATGGCCACGCATAGCGCGGAATCCACTGCCATCGCCGACACCGTCATCCATCTGCGCGACGGCGCAATCGAAGAGGTTCGCCGCACGGCATGCGCATGCTGAAACTCTTCCACCGGGTGATCGCAAGACCGCTGCTGCGCGAGCGTGGGCGCAGCATCCTCACGCTGGCCGCCATCACGCTGGGCGTCTCCGTGGTGATCGCGATTGACCTTGCGGGAAGCGCCGCGGCGGGCTCCTTCCACTCCTCCATGGAAACCCTCACTGGCAAGGCCGCGTTTGAGATCGCGGGGGCGGGCGGAGCGGGCGGCGTGGATGAAAGGCTCCTGGGAAAGTTGGCCGCCTTGCCGCTGCCTGTGCGCTTTGACGCCAAGGTGGAGGAGTATGTGCGGGAGACGACGAGCGGCCTCGCCGTTCCGTTCATCGGCGTCGATCTCGTCGCGCATGCGCAGCGCGGCATGGTGCTGGGCGAGGATGCCTCGCTCCCGATACTCGACACGCCAGACGCGGCGTGGGTGGGTAAGGATCTCGGCCTTCGCGCGGGAGATTCGCTGCGCATCGTTATACAGGATCGCCTGGAGACCCTTCGCGTGGCGGGTGTCTTCGCTGGCGATGGCGAGGCATACGGCCCCAACCGCGCAATTGTGGTGGATCTCCCCGTGGCGCAGCGGCTCACGCACCGTGCGGGCTTCCTTGACCGCATCGAAGTGAGCGTTCCGGATTCGCTCGTTTCGCGCGAAGGCGAGGCTCACGTACGAAATGCAATCGAAG
>JADYZL010000085.1 GCA_020853155.1 Bryobacterales bacterium | reverse complement strand
TGGTCGAATTCCGGCGTGTTGTACTGCACCACCAGCACACCCCCGTTCTTCGCGTATTCGAGCAGCCGCGCGTTATACGTGAGCAAGTCCTTGCGAACCGCGTAGGCGCGAATGCCGAGCCAGATGGAGTCGTAGCGGGAGAGATCCCCCGTGGCTAACGCCGAGGCATCGAGCAGTTCCACCGTCGCGCCCAATTGCTCCAACCCGGCGGGAACGGCATCGCCCGCCCCCATGACGTAACCGATGCGCTGGCCGGGTGCGATCTTGGCATCCACCAGCGCGATCTCATGCGTTGCGGGCCGCTCCTCATAGATCACTTCGAAACCCGGCTGCGTTACCGCGCGAAAGGAGCTTCGATATTCCCGGCCATTCGCCTCCGCGAGGGCCAGCACCGTGATGCGGCCCGCCTTGAGGCCCTCGGGGGGAACTACGCGAAAGGCAACGCTCGCGGCTTCGCCTTCTTTCTCAAACTGAAAAGACGCCGCAGCGGGCTCGCTCTGCCAGCCAGGAGGATACTGGAGCCTAACGGTCCCGGAGAGGGGTTCGCTGCCGGTGTGGCGCAACCGGACGTTGAGTTGGTAGGCGTCCTTGCCGATGGGGAAAATTCCCGCCTCGGTTTCGGTTTCGAGCGAGAGCGCCGGCCCCACCGCGAGCGCTCTCCGGTACTCCAAACCCCGTTCATCCATGTAGCTCACGAGCACGGGCTCCCGAATCGTAACGTCCGTGCCGCGAAACTGCCAGGTGACGCGTGCGTGGAGCGGCACTTCCGGGATGGGTTGCCCAAACACGGCATCGCTCGCATAACGGTATACAGTCTGCCGCACATCCTCCCGGCGCCAGAACGCGGCGCTGGATGCGGCGGCCTCCGGGACGGTGACGCGAAACTTCCCCTCCCCGAGCGATTCCACTTGCCAGCCGTCGGGGGCTTCGAGCGCGGTCTCGCGCAGCCGTGCCTCCTCACTGAGACGCGGCGTGAAGTTCACGCGCACTTCAAACACCTGGCCAGGAGTGGCCACCTGAAACGTGGTTGCCGGCAGAAACGCCGCCATCCGCCCCTCCGGCGGGTTTGCCGGCTGTACGAGGGCCTCTACCTCCACTCCGAGAGCAAGACGCAGCGCTTCGCCGATCTGCGCTTCCTTGATTTTGAGATCGCGGCTATCCTTTTGCCCACGCAGCCTCCGCACGGCCGTTAACGCGCTTGTGAGCAGGGGCGCCGTTCGTTCCGGATGCTGTGCATCGAAGGTGCGCAGCGCTGCCGCCAGCGGAGCTTCGAGCGCGGGATATGCTTTGAGCGACACGTCGATATTCTCGAGGAAGCTCTCTTCGCGCTCCCCTTCTTTCACGGGGGGATCGGTCCGCAGGTAGAATGTGCTGGATTCCCCCGGCCCCATGATGGCCGCCCCGGCGCTCTGGGAGCGTTGCTGCCGCAACCCTTCCCGGCCCGCCTGAGCGTAGCTCATGCCGAGGATGGGATCGTAAAGGCCGGTCTCGGAGCGGTGGGTCCAAGAGTCCCCCTCCGCGCGGTTATTGGAATAGTGTTTGAGCGCATGCCACGCGGGAAGGCCGGCCTTGATCTGTTCCGGGTAGCGCGAGGGGTCCGCCGCCGCCCGGAACGCGATGGGCGAGACAATCCCCGCTGCGGTATGGTTCCCGTGGCCATCGCGCGCCGTGCCTTGCCAGCGTGAGAGGACGACATGCGGCTGCTCTTCGCGAATGACGCGGACCACATCGCGCACGATTTCGTTCTGGTCCCACTGGCTCCAGCACTCCTCGATCGACTTCGAGTATCCGTAATCCACCGCGCGCGTGAAGCGAAGCCGCGCGCCATACCATTGCGCGCCCCTCCGCAGTTCCACCGTGCGCAACAGACCGAGCGCGTCGAAGGCGTCGGCAGTCACCAGATTCGCGCCGGATTCTCCGCGCGTGAGCGAGAGCAGCACCACTTCCGCGCCCATGCCGCGGGAGAGTTTCGCGATGGTCGCGCCGTCTTCGTCGTCCGGATGAGCCACGATGTAGAGCACGCGCGCGCGGGTCTGTAATCTTCGCAACTGTTGCAGCAGGCCCGCGGAACCCCGATCCTGCGGCAGGGGTTCCAGCCAGCCATGGGCGGAAAGAACGGATAGAAGGAGGAGGGTGAACAGTGCGAGCGAGCGCATGCCATAGAGGATATCGCAGTGCCCGCGCCCGGTCCCGCTGATAAACTTGAAGAGCCCGGGCTTTTCCGGAATTGCATGAAACTGCGCGAAACAATCGAGAAGAAGCTCGAAACGACGCTTCCCATTCCCCTGCCGGTCCCTTGGAAAATGTCGCGATCGGAATTGGCGGAGTATGTCGTTTCACTGCCGGAGCGCGTGGTTCGCTCGGCGACCGCGTTGGGCGCGGGGATCGTGCACGAAGTGGGAGAGACAACGCTGCCCGCCCATATCCGCCGCACGCAGATTTACCGTTCAATGGTGGATCTCACACTGCGGTTTCTCATTGAGGATGTAGGCCAGGTGAAGGGGGTCTTCCCGGCGCAGGGGCGGCTCGGGGAGGATTTCCTGTTGCGGCGCACGGCGGGCAACGGCATTGAGGCGATCGGCTTGCTTACCTTTCGCGCTTCGCCCGTTTGGGTGTTCGCCGCCATCGCGGATGTGACGGGTGCGGGCAAAGCGCTCATTCGCGAGATTGTGACGGCGCTCGAAACCGACGGGTTGATTGAAAACACGGAAGGCATCGACGATGTGGATACGTTGCTCACGCGCC
>JADYZL010000084.1 GCA_020853155.1 Bryobacterales bacterium | reverse complement strand
TGAGCAAGGAGGCGCCTTGGGAGATCATTCGCACGTTCACATCCCGCAACGCCGAGAGCGCCCGCGCCGCGATGCCGGGTGTATAGCGGAGGTTGTCCCCCACAATCGCCACGATCGCTTGCGCGCCCTCCGACGAAACGGTGGAGAACCGCTCGAGTTCCTCGAGAATCTGCGGGAAGCGATGTGTGTTGTCGATGGTGAGGGAAACGCTCACCTCCGACGTACACACCACATCCACCGGTGTTTCGTGCCGGTCGAAGACTTCGAAAATGCGGCGCAGAAATCCATAGGCCATCAGCATTCGCGAGGAATGGATATTCATCACCGTGATGCCACGCTTGCAGGCGATGGCCTTCACGGGATTCCTGCAGGGCGCGGCTTCCTTCACGATGCGCGTCCCCGCCTCGCCCGGATTCCGCGAGTTCAGCACCCGCACCGGAATCGACTTCTGAATCGCGGGCAGCAGGGTAGCGGGGTGCAGCACCTTCGCGCCGAAGTACGCCAACTCCGCCGCTTCCGCATAGCTGATCGTCCGGATCAGGCGCACCCGGTCCAGCACCCGAGGATCGGTGGTGAGCACCCCGTCCACGTCCGTCCAGATCTGGATCTCGTCGGCGTCCAGCCCGGCGCCGAAGATCGAAGCGGAGTAATCCGATCCGCCCCGGCCCAGCGTCGTCGTCACCCCTTCTTCTGTCGCACCGATGAAGCCGCCCAGCACGGGCACGATGTCTTCGAGCACGATCGCCTTCACCCTCGCGAGACGCTTGTAGGTGGCCGGCAGCAGGGGCTGCGCCTGCGTGTGGCGCTCATCGGTCACCAGCACCGTACGCGAATCCACGGCCCGCGCGGGCACGCCCGTCTCTTCCATCGCGAGCGCCATCATCCGGCTCGAAATCCGCTCGCCATAGCTGGCGACGGTATCGGCGGTACGCGTCGTCAACTCGCCCAGCACGCTCACGCCGCGAAGCACTTCGAGCAGCTCCGCGATGTGTTCCTCCACCTCGGCCAGAGCGCGTTCACGCCGCTCCCCGCTCAGCACGCCATCGGCGAGGCCGCGGTGAAAGGCGCGGAGTTCGTCCACCGCGGCTTCCATCTCCGCGCGCTTGCCGCTTCGCGCCAGTTGCGCCGCGTGCAGCAGACGGTTGGTGGTGGAGCCGTGCGCGGAAACCACCAGCACCGGGTGCTCCTCCTTGCGGCTCGCCACGATACCGCACACGCGGCGAATCGCATCGGGAGATTCGAGCGAACTCCCGCCAAACTTCATCACGATCATCGCTGCACGTACCCCTCTTCCAGCAGCAGTTCCGCGTTGAGAATCGCCGCGCCCGCCGCGCCGCGGATCGTATTGTGGACCAGCGCCGTGAACTTATAATCGAACACTGTACACTCACGCACGCGACCCACCGTCACCGTCATGCCGTTGCCCGCCAGCGCGTCGCGCCGCGTCTGCGGACGGTCTGGCGCGTCGGTAACCACCAGCGGTCGCTCCGGCGCGAACGGCAGTTTTAATTCCTGCGGCCGGCCGGCGAATTCCGCCATCGCCTTCTTCAGACCCTCCACGCCCGGCTTCGTCTCCAGTTCCACGCTCGCCACCACCGTATGGCCATCGATCGCGGGCACTCGGTTGCAATGCGCGCTCACGTTCGCGCCCATCGGCGCGATCCGGTCGGCGTCAAAGTTGCCGAGGATCTTCTGCGTCTCCGTCTGCATCTTCTCTTCCTCGCCGCCGATGTAGGGCACCACGTTGCCGAGGATATCCATCGAGGGAACGCCGGGGTAACCCGCGCCTGAGACCGCCTGCATCGTCGCCACCACCACTTTGCGGATGCCGAACTGGCGCAGCGGGGCAAGCCCCATCACCAGGCCGATGGTCGAACAGTTCGGATTCGTGACGATCCCGCCCGTCCACCCGCGCAACCGTTGCTGCGTGGGCAGCACGCGCAGGTGTTCCGCGTTGATCTCGGCCACCAGCAGCGGCACATCCAGATCCATGCGGTGGTTGCGCGAATTCGAAATCACCCAGTGGCCCGCATTCGCGAACGCTTGCTCGATCTCCGTGGCCACGGAGGCGTCCGTGGCGGAGAACACGATCGGCGGCGCATCGCCCGGCTTGCATTCATGCACTGGCAAGTCGGCCACGCCCGCGGGCATCTCTCCATCGAGCCGCCAGTTCGTCGCCTCTTTATATCGCTTGCCGGCGGAGCGGTCGCTCGCGCCCAGCCACGTCAGCCGGAACCAGGGATGATTCTCCAGCAGACGGATAAACTGCTGGCCCACCATCCCCGTGGCCCCCAGCACTCCCACATCAATTCGCTTTTCCATGATGTCTTTCCATTGGGTTGAACTCGCCGGCCCGTCGCGGTTGAGCGCTCGCCCGGCGGCGCGAAGGCGCGTCAAGAAAGGGTCTTTCTCAGGCGCCGCTCTCTCCGGTCGTCAGCAACTGGCGCACGATTTTCGCGTAGATCTCCGGAGCCTCCAGAAGTTCCTTCTTCGGGATGCGCTCGTCCTCGGTGTGCGCCACCAGAATCGAGCCCGGGCCGATCAGATACGGTTTTCCCCACGCCCCGCCGAAGGCCGGGATGTCGGTGGTGTAGGAAACTACGGTGGTCTTGAAGCCGGGAAGCTTTTCGAGATGCACCGCGGGAATGCAAAGCACTTCCTCGATCTCCACCTGGTAGCGCATCGCTTCCTGAATTGCGTGCCGGACGGCAGCGCCGTCGTCCACCAGTCTTACGAAGATCTCGGCTTCGGCTTCGTCGGGAATCACGTTCGGCGCGCGGCCGCCGCGAATCACCCCGATATTGGTTGTGGAAGAGCCCAGCACCGGGTCCACGGGATATTCCATCCCGCGCAGCCGCTGCAAGGCATTCAGCAGTTTGATGATCGCGGATTCGCCGTACTCCGGATACGCCGAATGCGCCATCCGCCCCTTGGCCCGCAGCACAAAACGGTACGCGCCCTTCGAGCCAAGCGCCAGCTTGTTCTCCGTGGGCTCACCGTTGATCAGGAACCGGCTGCCGCGCGGATTCTCCGCCGCATGCAGCGCGCCCGCGCTATTGCGCTCTTCCCCCACCACGAACAGCAGCGCGAAATTCCGCACGTTGTCCTTGAGCAAGAGATCCGCCGCGGAAATCATCGCCGCGATCAGCCCCTTTACGTCGCACGCGCCTCGCCCGTAAATATGCTGCTCATCCTCACTCGAAGGAATGAACGGCGGCACCGTGTCGAGATGCGTGGAGAGCGTAACCGTGGGCTCTCCCCAGGTCACGAAAAGGTTGAAGCGCTCCGGTTCCGCGCTCACATCCATCCGCTCCACTCGGCCTCCCGTCCGCTGCGCAAACTCCTCGAGATAGCCCAGCAGAAAATGGCCCACCTCCCTCTCGTTGGGAGTAATGGATTCGATATCCACCAGACGGCGTGTCAGTTCGAATAGATGCATGGCCTTCGAGCGGGAGGCGAAGGGCTTACGGGAGGGCGCGGGAGCAGGGGCCTGAACACCCCGGTCACGACACAGCCCGATAGCGCTCCACCCCGAGTCCTTTCGGTTCCTCGACAAGGTGACAGTGGCCGGGATTTAACCCGGTACACCAACGGCGTGCCCCGCTCCCGGCAAAACCGCTTCGGCGGGGAGCATTCGCCCCGGCCCCTTTCGGGTGCTCCAGTCCCTTTTCGCCGCGCACCATGGAGGATGGTTGCCGAACTCCGTTCGGCCCGCGCCGGCGTACTCATGACTGCCGCGCCTCTACCAGCGTTCTCTTTCACCATAGCGAATGCGGGCGAGGAAGGTCAATTCGACGCGGCCGCCGCGAAAATTCCGCCCCGCTCCCTTGTCTCCAATCCGCTGCGCCTCACGGCGGCGCTCTGAAAATCACACAAAAATCTCCTTTCGTTTCTGCACGTTGCAAGATCCGCCTTTCTTTATTAAGAAGTATTGATTGAAAACAAGACAAAAAGATCGGAAACTGGAACGTGAGGTCCGATTTCAGCGCCCAAGGGGAGCGAACAACGATGCCGATGCAAGACAAGATCGCGGAACTGATAGCGAAGCGGGAGCAACTCCGGCTGGGCGGGGGGAAAGCCCGCATTGAGAAGCAGCATGAAGCCGGTAAGTTGAGCGCCCGTGAGCGGGTGGACCTTCTGGTGGATCCCGACACCTTTCAGGAGACCGGCCTCTTCGCACAGCATCGCGCGGCGTTCTTTGGAATGGCGGGCAAGGAACTTCCCGCCGATGGCGTGGTCACCGGCTCCGCCTCCGTGGACGGGCGGTTGATCCATCTGGCCAGCCAGGATTTCACCGTAAGCGGCGGCTCGGCGGGCGAAGTCCACTCGGACAAAATCGTGCAGATGATGGAATCCTCCATGCACACCGGCACCCCGTTCGTGTTCATCAACGATTCCGGCGGCGCCCGCATCCAGGAGGGCATTGACAGCCTATCCGGCTACGGCCGTGTCTTCTACAACAACGTGCGGCTTTCGGGCGTGGTCCCGCAAGTCTCGCTCATTTGCGGGCCTTGCGCCGGCGGGGCCGCCTACAGCCCCGCGCTCACCGATTTCATCATTCAGGCCAAGTACGCCAACATGTTCATCACCGGCCCATCGGTCGTGAAGCAGGTTACCGGCGAAGTCGTGACGGCGGAGCAACTGGGCGGCCCCGGCGCGCAGATGGCGCAATCGGGCGTGGTGCATTTCATCGCGGAGGACGATGTCGATGCCACCCAAATCTGCCGCAAGCTGCTCAGCTTCCTCCCCTCGAACAACATGGAAGATCCGCCGCGACTCCACCATTCGGGCGAGGTCAGCCCGGACGAATCCCTGAACACGATCATCCCCGAGGAAGCCAAGGTTCCCTACGACATGCGTGAGATCATCCTCCGCGTCGTGGACGATCAGGACTTTCTCGAAGTACAGTCCGAGTATGCGAAGAACATCGTGGTCGGCTTCGCGCGGGTCCTGGGCCGCTCGATCGGCGTGATCGGCAACCAACCCGCGGTGCTCGCCGGTTCCCTCGATATCAACGCCTCGGATAAAGCCGCCCGGTTCATCCGCTTTTGCAATGCGTTCAATATCCCACTCGTGACCTTCGTGGACGTGCCCGGCTTTCTGCCCGGCGTCGCGCAAGAGTACGGCGGCATTATCCGCCACGGCGCGAAGATGCTGTTCGCTTATTCCGCGGCCACGGTGCCCAAGATCACGATCATTCTGCGCAAAGCTTACGGCGGCGCGTATCTGGCGATGTGCGGCAAAGACCTCGGGGCCGATCGTTCCTTCGCCTGGCCCACGGCGGAGATCGCCGTCATGGGCGCGGAAGGCGCGGCCGACGTGGTCTTCCGCAAGGAGATCGACGCTGCTCCGGATAAAGCGGCCAAGCGCAGGGAGTTGATCGAAGAATACCGCAACACCTTTGCGAACCCATACGTAGCTGCGGGCCGCCGCCTGGTGGACGATGTGATTGAGCCCGCCGAAACGCGCCGATACCTGGCGATGGGCCTCGAAGCGTTGCACACCAAGCGCGAACTGCGCCCGCCCAAGAAGCACGGGCTCATCCCGCTCTAGGGCTCGGGCCGCCGCTCGCGGCACAGCGGGAGATCCGGATGCGGCAACACATTATTTTTGGAGTGAAATGATGTCTCATAGCGATACTTCTTTCGATCAGGCACTGCTCGAAGTGCCGGGATTTCTGTTCGTGGATCACGTGGCGATCTCCGTGCCGCGCGGCCAGCTCGATGCGCAGGTGAACGCCTACAAGATGCTCGGCTTCCGGGAGTTGCACCGCGAGGAGGTCTATGGGGGCGACCAGGTCCGCGAATCCTTGCTGCAGATTGGCGATAGCCGGAACCTGATTCAGCTCCTAGAACCCCTGACGGAGGATTCCCCCGTCCAGAAAGCAATCGACAAGGCCGGAGGACGCGGCGGCATGGCGCACGTCGCCTTCCGGGTGAGAAGCGCGCAATCGGCATTCGACTACCTGAAGGCGAACGGCTTCCGCATCATCGACGCCGCGCCACGGCCGGGTTCCCGCGGGACTACCGTCTTCTTCCTGCATCCGAAATCGCGCGACGAAAATCCCTTCGGCGTCCTGTTCGAATGCGTGGAAGATCCCGCGGACGCGGCAAGCTAAACGCAACCGCCCACACACGGAAAGCCAAGGAAAGCGAGCGTACACGATGAGCGATCAAAAGAGCACGGACCTGAACTTGCGCGAGGAATTCCCCCCCGTCTCCAACGCGGCATGGCGGGCCGCCGTGGATGCGGATTTGAAGGGCGCCGATTTTGACCGGAAGCTGCTTTGGCGGACCTATGAAGATCTCGCCGTTCAGCCCTATTACCGCGAAGACACCCTCGAAGATCTCGCCTATCTCGAATCGGCCCCGGGCCAGGCGCCATGGCATCGCGGACATTCGGCGAGCGGCAACGCCTGGACGATCCTGCAGGAGATCCTGAACCCCGATGCGGCGGAAGCGAACCGCGCGGCGCGGCAGGCGCTCGACGGCGGTGCGGACGGCGTGTGTTTTCGCACGGAAGCGGTTCCCACGGGCGTGCGCGGCGTGAACCTGCAGACGCTCAGCCAGATGCGCACGCTCATCCGCGATCTCCCGCTCTACAACGCCGGTTTTCACTTTCGCGCCGGAGCCAACGCTCTCCCGGTTCTTGCGAACTTTCTTGCCGCGCTTGAGGCAGGCAAAGCCGACCCGGGCGACATTCAAGGCTCGGTGGATTACGATCCGCTGAGCGTTCTCGCCACCCAGGGCGAGATTGCCGGCTCCCGCGAGCAGCTTTTCTTTGAGCTGGCGAATGTGCTCGGCACGGTGCAATCCACCATGCCTGGATTCCGTGCGATCTCCGTCCAAGCCGCGCCATTGCTGGAAGCCGGCGGCAGCGCAGTGCAGGAGATTGCGTTCACACTCTCCGCGGCCGCCGAATACCTCAGCGGTCTGGCAGCCCATGGGCAGGCCCCCGCCGCGGTTCTACCCCACATGCGGATCGGCTTCGCCATCGGCTCCACCTACTTCATGGAGATCGCGAAACTGCGTGCCGCAAGGTTGTTGATTAGCCGCGTCGCGGGCGCATACTTGAATGAAGGAGAAACCGTTCCGCCGGTCTCCATCCTGGCCCGCACCGCCGATTTCAACAAGTCCCTCTACGACCCCCACACGAATCTCTTGCGGGCCACCACGGAGGCCATGGCGGCGGCCATCGGAGGAGCGGATGCAATTCTCGTCTCCCCCTTCGATGCAACCTTCCGCGCTCCGGACGACCACAGTCTGCGCCTCTCCCGCAACATCCAACTGGTGCTGAAGCACGAAGCCTACCTCGACAAGGTGGCCGACCCCGCGGCGGGCTCGTACCTCTTCGAGACGCTCACCGATTCCCTCGCCTCGGCGGCTTGGGCGCTCTTCCAGCGCGTGGAGGGCATGGGCGGATTTCTCTCGGCCGCGGCCAACGGCTTCCTTAAGGGCGAACTGGGCCGCGTGGCCGAATCGAGAAAGCAAGCGGTGGCTAGCCGCAAGCAAGTGCTGCTCGGCGTGAACCAGTATCCGAACCTCACGGAGAAGGCTCTCCCAAAAGTGGATGTGGATGCGCTCATCAGCGAGTATCTGCCCCATGAGAAACCCTTCGAACTCGCGCAGGATTCGATCCTGGCCTCCCTCTCCTCCGCCTTCACCGCGGGCAGCGTATTGAACGATGCGCTCGAAGCGCTCTCCGGACGAGACCGCCTGATCGCTCAACCCATCGCGATCGCAAGAGCCGCCGAACCCTATGAGCGGCTCCGCTTGCTCACGGAGACCGTCGAGCGGGATTCCGGCTCGGCCCCCACGGTCTTCCTCTTCAAGATGGGCAACGTGGCGATGCGGCAGGCCCGCGCCGCGTTTGTCGCCAACTTCTTCGGCTGCGCCGGTTTCAGCATCGGCGATAACCTGGGCTTCGCTTCCGTGGAGGAAGCCGTCGCCGCGGCGGTAGCCGCCAAGAGCGACATCGTCGTCCTCTGCAGTTCCGACGAAGAGTATGTCGAGCTGGCGCGGGAGGCGTGCCCCCAGCTGCGGGCGGCCATCCCTCAAGGGAAGATCGTCGTCGCCGGCTTCCCCAAGGAATCCATCGAAACGCTCAAGCAACTCGGCGTGGACGATTTTGTCCACGTGCGGGCCGTCGCCCAAGAGGCCCTTGCTCACTGGCAGGCGCAACTCGGCATGGGAGAGAACGCGAACCTGAGCGAACTGAAAGCTTGAAGCGCCCAAAGGGAGAATGCACATGAGACCCGATTTCACGAAGATCGACTACCACCCGCAACCGGCCTCCGCCACCCCCTCCGCGCCGCAATCCGGCCGCATTTGGGAAACGCCGGAACAGATTCCGGTAAAGCCGTACTACTCCCGCGAGGATCTCGAAGGCATGGAGCACCTCTCCTATGCCGCCGGGCTGCCCCCCTACCTGCGCGGCCCGTATTCCACGATGTACGCCATGCGCCCGTGGACGGTGCGCCAATATGCCGGTTTCTCCACCGCGGAGGAATCGAACGCGTTCTACCGCCGCAACCTGGCCGCGGGGCAGAAGGGCCTCTCCGTCGCCTTCGATCTCGCCACCCACCGCGGTTATGATTCCGACCACCCGCGCGTCACCGGCGATGTCGGCAAGGCCGGCGTCGCCATCGATTCGGTGGAAGACATGAAGGTGCTCTTCGACCAGATCCCGCTCGGCGAAATGTCGGTCTCCATGACGATGAACGGCGCCGTCATCCCCGTGATGGCCTTCTACATCGTGGCCGCCGAAGAGCAGGGCGTCCCGCTCAACAAGCTCTCCGGCACCATCCAAAACGACATCCTCAAGGAATTCATGGTGCGGAACACCTACATTTATCCGCCCGCGCCTTCCATGCGGATCATCGCCGACATCTTCCGCTACACAGCGGAGAACATGCCGCGCTTCAACTCCATTTCCATCAGCGGCTATCACATCCAGGAAGCGGGCGCTTCGGCGGATCTCGAACTCGCCTACACCCTGGCCGACGGTCTCGAATACCTTCGGACGGGCGTCGCGGCGGGCCTCGCCGTCGATGAGTTCGCTCCCCGGATTTCCTTCTTCTGGGATATCGGCATGAACCACTTCATGGAGATTGCCAAGCTGCGCGCCGGGCGGCTACTGTGGTCGAAGATCGTGAAAAGTTTCTCACCGAAGAACGAGAAATCCATGGCCCTGCGCACGCACTCGCAGACCAGCGGTTGGAGTCTCACGGAACAGGATCCCTTCAACAACGTCGCCCGCACCTGCATTGAAGCGATGGCGGCGGCCCTCGGCCACACGCAGTCGCTCCACACCAACGCGCTCGATGAAGCGATCGCCCTGCCCACCGATTTCTCCGCTCGCATCGCCCGCAACACGCAGATCTACCTGCAGGAGGAAACCGGCATCACCCACGTCGTAGACCCCTGGGGCGGCTCCTACTATGTGGAGAGCCTCACGCATGAGCTCGCCACGCGCGCCTGGAAGCTAATCCAGGAAGTGGAGGAACTCGGCGGCATGGCGAAGGCCATCGAAACAGGCCTTCCCAAGATGCGCATTGAGGAAGCTGCCGCACGCAAGCAGGCCCGCATCGACGCCGGCACGGATGTGATCGTGGGCGTCAACCGCTACCGCCTCGCGAAGGAAGCGCCGCTCGACGTACTCGAAGTCGATAACACCGCGGTACGCTTATCCCAGATCGAGCGCCTCAATATACTGAAAGCGGAACGGGATGCCCAAGCCGTCAAGGCCGCGCTCGAAGCCATCGCCGCTTGCGCCCGTTCGGGCGAAGGCAATCTGCTGGCTCTCTCCGTGGACGCCGCGCGCAAGCGGGCCACCCTCGGTGAAATTTCCGATGCCATGGAAACCGTCTTCGGGAGGTACAAAGCCGTGGTTCGATCCATCGCCGGCGTCTATGCCGCCGAATCCCAGCACGACGCGGCCTTTGCAAAAGCGCGCGCCCTCGCCTCCGAATTCGCGGCCGTGGAAGGCCGCCGGCCCCGCATCATGGTGGCCAAGATGGGCCAGGATGGGCATGACCGCGGCGCGAAGGTGATCTCCACCGCCTTCGCCGATCTCGGCTTCGACGTCGACATCGGCGCGCTCTTCCAGACCCCTTCAGAAGTAGCCCGGCACGCCGTCGAAAACGACATCCATGTGCTCGGTGTTTCCACGCTTGCCGCGGGCCACAAGACGCTCGTGCCGGAAGTGATTGGCGAACTCGCTAAACTGGGCCGGGAGGACATCATGGTCGTCGTGGGCGGCGTCATTCCTCACCAGGATTACGATTTCCTCTATCAGGCCGGGGCGGTTGCCATCTTCGGGCCGGGCACCGTCATTCCCTTGGCTGCGCGGCAGATCCTGGAGATTCTGCTCGCCAGCCGCGAACCCTCGCAATCCGAAGCGGCGGGTTAACCGGCGGCGCGGCGTCGCGCGCTAGAGCGATGAGGAAAGCCCCGCCCACGCGCGGGAGATCGAAGCGAAAGGGGGAGGCCACATTTTGGATCCGGAACACAGCGCGCTCTCCGTGCAGCCGGGCATTGATGCGCCGCCTTCCGTCTCGGCGGCGCAGGCGCGGCGCTTCCGCGAAATGCGGCGGCGGGACCCCGCTCCCGAAGAGTTCGTCGAGCGCATCCTCGCGGGCGATCGCGCCATGCTGAGCCGTGCGATCACGCTCATCGAAAGCCTCCTGCCCCGGCACCAGGACGCTGCGCAGCGCATCCTTGAGGGCTGCCTGCCCCACAGCGGAGATTCCCTGCGCATCGGCATCACCGGCGTCCCCGGCGTGGGCAAGAGCACCTTCATTGAAGCGCTCGGCATGCACCTCATCGAAGATCGCGAGCAGCGCGTGGCCGTGCTCGCGGTCGACCCCAGCAGCCAGCTCACGGGCGGCAGCATCCTGGGCGACAAGACCCGCATGGAGCGGCTCTCCGCGAACGAGCGGGCCTTCATCCGCCCCTCGCCGTCTAGCGGCAGCCTCGGCGGCGTCACCCGGCGCACGCGGGAGACCGTCATCCTCTGCGAAGCGGCCGGCTTCCGCAATGTGTTGATTGAAACCGTGGGCGTCGGCCAATCGGAAATCGCCGTCGCTTCCATCGTGGATTTCTTCCTGCTGCTCATGCTCGCCGGCGCGGGCGACGAACTGCAGGGCATCAAGCGCGGCATCATTGAGATGGCCGACATGATGGCCATCAACAAGGCGGATGGAAACAATCTGGATCGCGCCCGCGCCGCGCAGGCCGAATACCGGGCGGCGCTTCGCCTCTTCCCGCCCAGCGCCTCCGGCTGGAAGCCGCGCGTACTTACTTGTTCCGCGCAGGAGAACACGGGCATCGCCGAGATCTGGGACGGCATCGTCGAGTATCATCGCCTCACCTCCCGCAACGGTTACTTCGCCGAACGCCGCCTCGCCCAGCTCATCGACTGGCTCGAAGCCGCGGTCGAAACCGGCATCGCGGACGCCTACCGCTGTGACCGCGAAGTCACCGTGCGACGAGAGGCATTGCTGAAGGAAGTACTCGAAGGAGAAGTTTCCCCATCGAAAGCCGCCGCCATACTCGTTGATTTATTCCTCGGCAAGCTCCCCCGCCCCACGCCGCAACCCGGCCCGGGCGAGGGCGGCGCGCCGTAATCTTTTTATTTCACTATCGAGGACGCAATGGGTGACCAATACGCACGCATGACCGCAAACGAAGCGGCCGCTCTCATCAAGAATGGAGACAACCTGGGTTGCAGTGGCTTCACTCCCTCCGGCTCTCCGAAAGCCATCCCGATGGCGCTCGCCGAACGCGCCGTGATTGACCATCTTCATGACCGCCCGTTCCAGGTGGGTCTGCTCACGGGCGCATCCACCGGCGCCTGGCTCGACGGCGCTCTCGCCAAGGCCGACGCCATCAGCTTCCGCACGCCCTATCAGACCAACGACGAATTGCGCCGGCGCATCAACGACGGCACCTGCCGCTTCGTCGACATGCACCTCTCCCTGCTCCCGCAGTTCGTCCGCTACGGATTCCTGGGCAATATCGATTTCGCGATCGTCGAAGCCGCCGATGTCTCCGCCGACGGCCAGATCGTGCTCACCTCGGCCGTGGGCGCCGCCCCCACCTTCTGCGCCAAGGCGGACAAGATTCTGATCGAGCTCAACCGCTTCCATCCCGTGGAACTCCGCGGCATGCACGACATCTTCGAACCGCAGAGTCCGCCGCACCGGCGCGAATTGCCCATCTACAAGGCGTCGGACCGCATCGGCTCTCCCGTCATTCAGGTAGATCCGAAGAAGATCGTGGGCATCGTGGAAACCAACATCGAGGACGACGCGCGTCCGCTCGCTCCCGCGGGCGAACTGCACCGGAAGATCGGCCAAAATGTGGCGGAGTTCCTTGCCGGTGAAATCAAGGTGGGCCGCATCCCTCCCGGCTTCCTGCCTATCCAATCCGGTGTCGGCGAAACCGCCAACGGCATCCTCGGCGCCGTCGGAACCCACCCGGAAATCCCACCCTTCGAAATGTATACGGAAGTCTTGCAGGATAGCGTCATCGAATTGATGCGCGCCGGGAACGTGAAGTTCGCCAGCACCTGCTCCCTCTCCGTCAGTTCGTCCCTGCTCAGGGAAATTTACGCGAATCTCGATTGGTACAAGGAGCGCATCGTTCTTCGTCCGCAGGAGATCTCGAATAACCCGGAAGCCATCCGCCGCCTCGGCACCATCTCCATGAACTCCGCCATCGAGGTCGATATCTTCGGCAACGTGAATAGCACCCATGTGATGGGCTCAAAGATGATGAACGGCATTGGCGGGTCGGGAGACTTCACGCGTGCCGCCTACATCTCCATCTTCACCTGCCCCTCCACCGCGAAGGGCGGCAAGATCAGCACCATCGTCCCACAGGTGAGCCATGCCGATCACAGCGAGCACTCCGTCCAGGTGGTCGCCACCGAATGGGGCGTGGCCGATCTTCGCGGCCGCACCCCCGCCGAACGCGCCGATCTCATCGTGAACAACTGCGCGCATCCGGAATACCGCGAAGAACTGAAGCAATATCTCCAGCTCATCAAAGGCGGGCACACGCCATCCACCATGGCCGCCGCCTACGCCTTCCACGTGCAGTTCCTCAAGACCGGCGACATGCGCAAGGTGGAGTGGAAAAAGTTCCTCGCCTGAAGCCCGCATCCAAGGCGAACTCCATGCGGGCCGCGATTCCCTCGCGGCCCGCTTTCTTCGCGAAGCCCTTTCTTTGCAAAGTGGCGGTTCCTTCATTCCGGAAACACTCCCGCCGCCGCGCTCCTCCGAGAGATAACGGCATGCGCCCCGTGGGTGTCATGCCCTCGTGTGGAAATCGAATGCGCGTGGATCCCAACCAACTCTACCCGTCGCCCGTTGACCAGCCCGACGATACCGAAGCGCAAACCCGAATGCGCTCCCGCCCGGTCCGCGAGGAACTGACCATCGGAGAGGATTTCGTGGATTCCACGCGCTGGCTCCCGCCGCGAACCGGCATCATCCCCCGCGTCCGGTTCTTCTCCACATGGGTCAACATCCTCTGGGCCATTCCCATCGCCGCCGTCCTCCTGCTCATCGCCATCGCCGCCGCGCAAGAGTTGCGCACGCTTCCATCCGTGCAGGCGTTCATCCAGGCATATCCGGGCGATGTCGATGCGGGCGTCGATTCCGGCTTCCCCCTATGGCTGCGGCTGCTCCATTTCTTCAACCTCTTCCTGATTTTCTTTATCATCCGCTCCGGCATTCAGATCCTCGCGGACCACCCCCGCATCTACTGGAATCGAAGTTGCGTTCCCGGCACGGAATGGTTCCGCTTCCAACGCAGAGTTCCCAGAGACCGCGTCTGGACCTCCAAGGACGATTCCGTCTCCCTCCCCGGCTGGCTCGGTATCCCCGGCGTTCGCCACACCATCGGCCTCGCCCGAAAATGGCATTTCGTTTTTGATCTGCTCTGGCTCGTGAACGGGCTCATCTTCTACGTGCTGCTCTTCAGTACAGGCCAATGGAAGCGGCTGGTCCCCCTCTCCTGGGACGTCTTCCCGCAAGCCCTCTCCGCGGCCATCCAGTACGCCTCCCTGAACTTCCCCCCCAATCACGGGTGGACGCATTTCAACGGCCTCCAGCAGCTCGCCTATTTCGTCACTGTGTTCCTCGCACCCGCTCTGGCATTAGTCTCCGGGCTTCTGCAATCGCCCGCCATTTCGAACAAGCTCGGCTTGGCTGGGCGGCTCTTCCACCGCCAAGTGGGCCGCACCCTTCATTTCTTCGTCCTGTGCTGGTTTCTGTTCTTCATTGCCACTCACGTCACCATGGTTTTCATCACTGGACTCTTTGGGAACCTGAACCACATGTTCTGGGGCGTCAACTCCACCGGCCCCGCGGGCTTCCTCGTGTTCTGCGCCACGATGCTCCTGCTCGTCATCGCGTGGATGCTCGCCTCCCCGTTTACCCTCAAGCACGCACGCTCCATCCAGCGTTCGGGGGAGGAGATCGGCGGCTGGCTCAAGGGCTTGGGGGAACTGTGGAACCCCACCAACCAGTTCTCCGAAAAAGACATCGCGAGCTTCTTCTGGCCGAACGGCGTGATGCCGAAATCCGACGCCTTCGACGCCCTGGCCGGAGGCGGATTCTCGGAGTATGTCCTCCCCGTCCGCGGCCTCGTCGAATCCCCGCGCGCCTTCACCTACGCCGAAATCAAGGCGCTCCCCAAGCAGGAGCAAATCACGGAGCACTTCTGCATTCAGGGTTGGTCCGGCATCGCGAAATGGGGCGGCATCCCCATGCGCCATATTCTCGAGATCGTGAAGCCCCTGCCCCAAGCCCGCTTCGCTGTCTTCTATTCCTTCTCGGACGGCTCCGAAGGCGGCCGGTATTACGACGTCCACCGCCTCGAGAACATGCGCCATAGCCTCACGATCCTGGCCTATGAGATGAATGGACGCCCGCTCAGCGTGCTCCACGGTGCTCCCCTCCGCCTGCGAGTGGAGAACGAGCTCGGCTTCAAAATGGTGAAGTGGATCGAATCGATTGAGTTCGTCGAGGATTTCCGGCGCCTCGGCAGCGGCTGCGGCGGCTACAACGAAGACCACGAATTCTACGGCTACCGCGAGCCGATCTAACCGGCCGGAGACCGCACGCAAATCATGCCCGCGCGATCGATTCAGCGAATGCGAAGGTAAAGTGCCGTGCGCCCTCCGAATATCCCCGCCGGCCGCCATTCCCGCGCCATCCCACGCAGATACTCGTCAAGCTGCCGGTTGTGCAAATCGACCGATCGGACATCCACCGCCACGGCTTCCACACCCTGCTTTCGGAGGATCTCCCCCGCCTCCGCCGCGCCATTGAAGAGTGGTGCAAACGATTGGCTGCGCGGGTTCCAACTCGCGAGGGACTTGCTTCCGCGCAGCACCACCCGCCCGGGCCGCCGCGTATCGCGGATCGCCAGTTCCGAGATCACCGCTCCTTCGAACGGAGTAGTCCCGGAAACCAGCACGGTCCCGCCCGCGGGAATCGCCTCCGCAATCTCCACCGCGACGGAGAGCGTCTTTCGCGGCGGCTGCAAGATTGCGAGTGACATGGCCACCGCCACGGCCATCCCGAGCACCGCCCCGCGCCGCGCCCGCCCCACGGGCGCACGCTGCGCCAGTTCGTGGAAACCGAGCGCCGCGAAGCAAACGATGCCCGGCATCATCATCACCAGATGGCGGGTTTCCCACACCGCCACCCCGATTCGCGGCAGAAGACTAGCGGGAATCATCGCAGCAAACGCCAGCCAGAGCGCGTCTTCCCGGAACCTCCGCCAGAACGCCACCAAGCCGAAAATCGCCAGCGCGCACACCACGGGCCCCATCGACCACCAGAACCATTCCGGCAGCGTCAGCAGGCGTTGCCACGGTCTCGGCGCATAACCGCCGTAAACCCTCACCTTCTGGTGCAGCGCATCCGGAGCCAAGGCATACCACGGGCCCGCCATCGCCACCACCATCGCCGCCGATAGCCATAGCCACCGTTCGCGCATCGCCCCCCATCGCCGCGAGAGAAGAATCGCGCCCGGCGGCAGCAGCGCCAACGC
>JADYZL010000083.1 GCA_020853155.1 Bryobacterales bacterium | reverse complement strand
CTTGGCCTTGGTTCCGTCCGCCGATCAGGCCGAGCGTGATGCGCTCATTCGCGCCCAGGGCGCGCGGGTTCCAATTCAGAAACCCGCCTGCGGCAAGCACGGCCGCTTTCGAAAAGTCCCGGCGATTGGCAGATCCCATGCTCATTGCTCCCCACGTCCTTCGATTCGCAGTCTAATCTTCCAAGCGAGCTTCGGCAAGTCCCTGAACCTCAACGTTGTTGCGCTTGGCGTAGGCGGCCGTGATGCCGCTTAGGCTTTTCCGCCACTGTGCGAGCCCGATGCTTTGCTCCGGATAGAACATGTATCCCAGGTCGGCCGTGCGGTCTGCCCAATGGTCCTTGGTGTCGTCGAGCACATGGAGAAAGGTCCGGCCATTGACGCTCCGTCCCTTCGGATAGCGGTCCTTCTCCCAGACTTCGGTCAAATAACGTTGCACCGCGGCCGCCTCTCTCTCGATCTGGGCGACGCGGTTATGGGCCGCAACCAGATGGCCAACAGCCGCCTCTGGCTGCTTGCGCTTCGCCGCTGAGGCGGCCGCTGCAAGGTCGTTCTCCGCTTTTGCGAGAGCGCCGATCATCTTCCAGTGGTGCCCGGTGAGCCGCGCGATGGTGAGAAACACCTCCAGGTTGTACTGGTTTCTCGATGCGCGCCCGATATTGGCGAAGATCTCATTCTGAAGCTGATCGTTGCTCAAGCTCAGGGCGTTCGATTCCGTGATGAGGCCCTTGTATTTCACGCTGAAAACGGGCTGAAACGCGAGGGTCGCGGCATCGGGCAGCGCGGGAGCGGCGAGGGTGAAATCCTGCCGCTCGGTGCCAATGCCCGGGCCTTCGGAGTTTCCGTAGCCCGGCTTGCGCACGCGCGATGTTACCCGGTCCCAGGATCGCTGCCAGGCACGCGCCTGCCGCTGCATCGTGCGGTAGAGTTCGGTCATCCCCTGCACGCGCGGCCCATAGTAGACGTTCATGAACTCGGCCGCGTGCTGCTCCGGGCCGGGCACGCCGGGATGCCAGGCCCATCGGGCTACGGCGGACCAGCCCAGCCAGAAGGTCTCGCTGTGCAGGCCGGAATCGTCCCATGCCGCCGCGAAACTTCCGATGGGGTCTAGTTCCCAAACGCGCGAACGGGTGATCGAGTTGTACAGCGAACCAATCCGGCCGGCGGTAAAGACCGCTTCGAACTCGCCCATCACTTTGCCCGGCGGCAGGCTCTCGATGGCGAAGTGATCCGGGAACAGGTATTCGGCGCCTTGCGTGGAGGTATAGATCAACTGGCGCATTCCGTTGCGCTTCTCGATCGCGAAGAAGCCGTCTTCGCCAACCACGCCGTCGATCAAGTCCTTCGGCAGCCGCGCCATGTCCTTGTCGAGAAGCGGATACTCCACCCAGGCCAGCATCCGGCGGTTCTGCTTCGCCAGATGGTCATGCGCGCGGATGGCGAAATCGGCCCACGCCTTGCTGCGGTTCGCCGGATTGTAGGGCAGCGCGCAGTTCTTGCCGATCCCGGCGTAATACACCTCATCCGTGGAGACGAAGAAATAGTCGATGCCCCGGGTGGCCCGGATGACGTCGTCATACATCTCGAAGATCAGCTTGTAGGTGTCTTCCTGGCAGAGGTCGGATTGGTAGTTGTTGCCGTCTGCCTTCAAGCGCGCAAACTCCGGGTGCTTCAACACATAGGCCATGTGAGCGGGCGATTGCACGACGGGCACCACCTGCATGTGGCGTTCAAGGCCGTAATTGACAATCTCCTGCAACTCGGCGGGCGTGAACGCGCCGGGCGCGCCGATCTCAGGATGCGAGGGGTAGCTGAACTTGTCCTCGAGTTCGAAGCCGATCATGTTCGCCTTGAAGCGTACGGCCCAATCGATATAGCGCTTGAGCGTCGGCATGCGGTCCTGATGGTGCTTCGTGTCCCAGTGCAGGAAGCGCAACTTGAGCCGCGGCCAATCGTCGATTTCCGAGACCGGCAGCCGCAGTTGCCCGCGCTCGTCGGCCTTGATCAACTGCACCAGTGTCTGCACGCCATAGAGAAGGCCGGCATCGCCGTTCGCGAGGATCTGGATGCGGCCCTCGCGAATGTCGAGATGGTAGGCCTGCGAAGCGGTCTCCGTCGGCGCGGCCGCCACCGCGCCTGGCTGCACCTTGAGCGCGATGACGTTCTGATCTCGGCCTGCGGCGCCGCTCAGTTTCAGCGAGTGAAACGAGGCAAGATCCGAGGCCAGCCAGCGCGTGGCGATATGGCCGGCAGGGCCATCGATCGTCCAGGATTCGTCAATGCGGACGTCCCCCTCGTGAAGGGCAACTTTCTGCGGCGACGGGATCACGGAGTACCCGCGCAGATACAAATCGGTTGGCGCGGGTTGGCCAAAAAGGAATCCGGCGCAAAGCATCGCCAGGCAGAGGAGTTTCAGTCGCATGTCGCTTCCTTTTACATCAGTCTTGCCGCGGGATTACCCGCGCCGCGATATCGCCCCAAAAGGGCGGGGGTTTCATCTCCAGACCGTAGCCGAAGTGTCTGGACTTCTTGACGCTGGCCGGATCCCGCCGCAGCACCTCACCACGCAGCGTATCCCACCACTCGATCACATACTCGCCATCGGCAAGCCCCGTCACATTCACGCTTGCCGCTTGCTGTGCCAGTCCGCGAAGCGGCTTGCCGCCCTCCACGCGGAAGGCCAGCGGGTCGTGAATCCAGAGAAGCATCCGGTCCGGCGCCGCCAAGCCGTGAACATCGAGAGTGACGGGCTGATTGGGGCGCGAAAGCCCCGCGCGCTTCCACTCTCTCGCCGCCATGTCCTCCCCTTTCAGAAACGCGGCCAGCGGCCGGTAATGATAGTAGAGATTAAGCGGCTCGACGTAGTTGTGCCACCACCAGTAGAGGCCCGTGCCGGCCGCCCCGCTCAAGGCGCTGGCCCACATGGCATCGTGAAAATGCCGGCCTTCCGTGTCCGTTTGAGCCGCGGCGGGTGCATTTCCGATGCCTTGTTCCCCGAAGAAGAACGGCTTGCCGTAGGGCCGCATCAGATGATCTGTATCCTGCAACGTGTATTGCGCCGCATCATACTCCGCATCCCAATAGGAGTGCGCCTGCACGATGTCGATCTCCGGCAGGGCGAACATGCGCGAATCCCGCCAACTGGTCGTGATCAGGTGCTGCCAGGGGTCGATGGACTTCAGATACCGCCCCATTTCCCTATGCCATGCTTCGTTGGCCGCGGGGTCGAAGTTCTCGTTGTTATCCACTTCGTTCCACAGTTCCCAAGCCGCCAGGTGCATGGACCATCCCCAGCGGGCCACGCT
>JADYZL010000082.1 GCA_020853155.1 Bryobacterales bacterium | reverse complement strand
GGCACGGGCGCCTCCGCGGGACCCACCACCCGGGTTTGCTCCGGTGGCGGATCCAGCAGCCATTTGACCTCCGTCGCCATGCGCATCGCTTCTTCCTGGCTCTCATGGCGCAGCAGCACATTGGCGAGATAAGCGTAGGGCGGGTAGCGCAGGTTCTTCCGGTAGGCCATCTCCGCCCCGTAGAAGCCTTCGTAGTCCTGTGAGGCGGCCAGGGTCACCGCATAGTGGTCCGGATGCAGGGTTTGAATGAGAACCTTGCCGGGAATCTGGCCCCGGCCGGCGCGGCCCGCTACCTGGGTCAGCAACTGAAACGTGCGCTCGGCGGCGCGGAAGTCCGGCAAACCGAGCGCGGCGTCGGCGGTCACCACGCAAACCAGCGTGACATTCGGAATATCGTGCCCCTTCGCAATCATCTGCGTGCCGAGCAGGATATCGAAAGCCCCTTCGCGGAAGCCTTGCAGGATGGTCTCGTAGACGCGCTTGCCGGAGACGGTGTCCCGATCCATGCGCGCCACACGGGCGGAGGAGAAATACTGGTGCAGGTAATCCTCGATCTTCTCGGAGCCTGAGCCAAGGAAGTTCACGTGTTCACTCGCGCACACCGGGCAATGGCCGGGCACGGCTTCGGCGTGCCCGCAGTAGTGGCACAACATGCGCTTATGCCTCCGGTGAAACGTGAGCGTGACGGCGCAGTGCGGGCAGCCAACGGCGTATCCGCAAGCGCGGCACACCACTTGCGTCGAAAATCCACGCCGGTTGTGCAGCACCATCACCTGCTCTCCCCGCTCCAAGCGTTCGGTGACAGCCTCCACCATCCGGCGGGAAAACGGCTCCCGGTTGCGCGTGGCGAGAAACTCGTCCCGCATGTCGATAATCTCCACCTCCGGCATGGGGCGGCCTTGGACCCGGTCCGGCAGCAGCAGGTGTTTGTAGCGGCCGGTCTCCGCATTGAAGCGGGATTCCAAACTGGGTGTGGCCGAACCCAGAACAACCACCGCCTTTTCGAGCGATGCGCGGTAAACGGCAACGTCGCGGCCATGGTAGCGCGGCGTCTCATCCTGCTTGTAGCTGTGATCGTGCTCTTCATCCACGACGATCAGGCCGAGATTCCGGATAGGCGCGAACACGCCGGAGCGCGTGGCCACCACGACGCCCGCGTCGCCCGATTGCACGCGCCGCCACTGGTTGGCCCGCTCCGCGTCGTGGAACGCCGAATGCAGGATGGCTACGTTCTCCCCGAAACGATGGTAGAAGTGCCCGGCCACCGCCGGGGTGAGAGCGATCTCGGGTACCAGCAGCAGCGCGCTCTTGCCCCGCGCGATCACCGCTTCGATGGCCTGCAGGTACACTTCCGTCTTGCCGGAGCCCGTCACGCCTTGCAGCAGAAACGTCTGGAACGCGCCGGCGTCGAGCGCGCCGGTGATGGCCGCGAGCGCCTCCGCCTGGTGCTGGTTGAGTTCGTGCCGCTCACCTGCGCCAAAGCCGGTTGGGATGGTGGGCCGCGGACGGATGCGCAGCAGTTGTTTGCGGCCCAGGGAACGCGCCGCCGAAGACACATTGCGCAGCATGGTTTCTAGATCGTTCAGCGCATGCTCGCCCGGGTGCAGAGCGAGAAATGAGAGCAACTCCCGCTCCGCCTTGGGGAGCTTTCTACCATCGGTTTCGAGCGGCGGGGGCGGATTGAGCGTTTCGACAACCAGGCGCTCCGAAGCGAGCCGCAGCGGGTCCTTCTCGATCTGGAACTCCTCCCGCTGGATGAATCCCTTCTTCAGCAGTTTCGGGAGTAGCGCCCCCGCCCCGCGTACCCGCTGCTTAAGCGCCGCCTCGCTGTGCGGCCGTTCATCGAGCAGGCGCAGCACCTGTTCCGTGGCGTCTTCCCCCCCTAGACCGAGGACGCTCTGGCGAATCAGATCCCGCCCATCCTCGCTCAGCGTGTAGACCACACTGCGGCGGGATTCCCCGGCCAGTGGCGCCATGCCGCGCAGCACCTCGCCAAGCGGGGCGCAGTAGTATTCGGAAATCCAGCGGGCGAGCGCCAGCATCTGGCCATCGAACACCGGTTCTTCATCGACGAGGCTCAACACCTCCCTGGCTTCCCCCGCGGGCGCCGCCTCATGCAGGTTCACCACCACGCCAATCAGCTTACGCCGGGCAAATGGAGCGATTACGCGGCAGCCCACTTTCACGCGATGCCGCAGCGTTTGCGGCATCGCGTACGTGAATGGGCGGTCCAGGGGAACCGGCAGGCTCACATCACAAAAAACAGGAAGATTTCCGGGCATGGGAGCGGCGTTTTGGGTAACTTCGCGGCTGCATCCGCAACCTTTCCCTTTGTACCGTGTTTCGGTACCTGGATGGATTGCTTCCCTTCGCCCGCCTCCGGTGTGCGGAAACACCGGGGTGTGCGGTGGCAGGCCCTTACCAGCTTCCGGAGGAGACCTCAAAGATGCGACGTACCTTTCTCGTGATTGCGGCAGCCCTCGCTCTGGGCGCCGGATTACTCTCGGCCGAAGTGACCGGGAAGTACAAAGTAACCATGGAAGCACCCGCCGGAGCGCAGGGTGGAGGCGGCGGTGGCGCTCGCGGCAACTGGTTCGCCAACATGCAGTTCGATCTCAAGGAAGCCGGTGGCGCGCTGACGGGCGAAGTACACATGGGTGAGGGCGATCGCGCCCGCTCCATGCCCATCAGCAGCGGCAAGGTGGCCGACGGCAAATTTTCCTTCGAAACCAAGTTCGAGACGCCGCGCGGCGAAATGGTGATGGTCTACGAAGGATCGGTGGAAGGCAACACCCTGAAGGGGACGAGCAAGATGAAAGATTCCGAGCGCCCGCCCCGCAACTTCACGGCAACCAAGGGAGAATAACCACTCCCAACCAATTCCAGCGGGGGCGGCGGAAAGGCCGCCCCCCGCTTCGTTTCACCCAGGCCAGAGCACGATCAGCCCTTCGCCTTCGCCATTTCCGGCAGCCTCTGCAAGCCCAGTACACTCTTCACCAGAATCCAGAGCTTCGCACCGGAACTCAGGCTGATCCGGTGCGAAAGCACATCGAAGTGAGCCCGCTCAATCGCGCTCAAAAGGTTCGAATAGATTCCGATCAACGCGCTCATGCAGGCGCGGCCGGAACGGGCCGTCAGCGCGACCACCGGGAAACTCTCGCGGTAAAACTCCCAGGCGCGGTCTGCTTCAAACTGCATCAGAGCGCGGAACGCCTCGGTGACATTCCCACTGCGCAAGTCCGCCTTGGTGACGCCGAAGCGCTCGAGATCTTCTTCGGGCAGGTAGACCCGATCATTCAGCGCATCCTCCCGCACATCCCGCAGAATATTGGTGAGTTGGAAGGCGATCCCGCACTTTTCCGCCAATTCGAGCGCCCGCGCTCCCTGAAAACCCAGGATATGGATGACCGTCAGACCCACGACGGAGGCCACGCGGTAGCAGTACTCGTAAAGATCGTTAAAGCGCACGACCCGCCGGGGTTCGAGGTCGCTCCGCACGCCGCGAATCATGTCTTGGAAGTATTCGTGGGGAATGCGGTAGCGCGCGACGGTATCCGCGAATGCGGGCCAGACCGGCTGCGCGGGTAGATCGCCGCTCAGAGCCCGCCCGAGATCCGCTTCCCAATGGTCAATGGCCGCGGCGGCTTTGCCCGTGCCGTCATTCAGGTCGTCGCTTAAGTCGTCGCAGTAGCGCATGAACGCATACACGGCGCACATCGCTTCTCGCTTGGCCTTCGGCAGCAGCAGGAACGCGTAGTAGAAGTTCTTCGCCCTGGAACGCGAAATCCGTTCGCAATAAGAGTACGAAGCCTGCAAATCCGCGCTGCGCATGGGTTCGCCTCCCAAGGTAGCATGACGGGCAGGCTAGACTGTCGGCTGACCCACGCCGCTTGTGGTACGTTTGTAATACGGAGGAAGAAAGCCCTTGTCTCTCAGCACCAGCATCCGGCTGTCGGACGCGGAACTGACCCGATTGGAGCGGGCGTCGCTCTGGTCCGGCAAGAACCGCAACCGGATCGTGCGCGAAGCGATTACGGAGTACCTCGATCGTCACGAATACGACCACCTCGCGGCGGAGATCCGGCGGCAGTCGCTCTTGATCGCGGCGAACGAAGCGCCGGAAGATCTGGAGTTCTACGACCCATCGATCTTCGAAGAGGAAAAGCCTTGACCGGCGAAGCGGCCGGCTCGGAAGTAGCCGGCCTCGCGATTCGGCGTGGCGACATCGTGACCGCTGTCGCGCAGGGAG
Source organism: Bryobacterales bacterium (assembly GCA_020853155.1). Taxonomy (GTDB): domain Bacteria; phylum Acidobacteriota; class Terriglobia; order Bryobacterales; family Bryobacteraceae; genus JACTMJ01. The sequence continues at coordinate 2,316 of JADYZL010000082.1, read as the reverse complement.
CGTACGGAAAACCGCGGCCCATGATCGTGGTTCAATCGGATGAGTTGAACCGCCACCACCCAAGCGTGATTCTGTGTCCGCTTACCTCTCATCTGCTGGACGCGCCCGAGATCCGTGTCCCCTTGGAACCGGACTCAACGAATGGGCTGCAAGCAAGTTCGCAAGCGATGTCCGACAAGCTCTTCGCGCTTGATCGGCGGAGAATTGGGGGTTTAGTCGGGCGGCTGAGCAACCGGGATATGGAGCGGGTCGAGGCGGCGATCCGGATTTGTCTCCAGTTACCGCACCCGAAACGCGCTGGCGGCGAGGGCGCGTAGCAGCAAGCCGGCGCGCTCCACTTTGCCAATCTTCGGCCTCTCCAGCAGCACGCCGTAATCGATCGACTCGATCTTCTTTAGCACCTGCATGCCGCCGCGCGCGAAGAGGTCGATATCGAGAGCCAGCCTGCGATCAAGCGTCTTCACCAGTGGCCGGCCCTCCTCGAATAAGCCGCGCGCTACGCCTACCGCTTCCCGGACGGCGGCCCGAAACGCGGGGGAATCTCGCCGCGCGACGACATTCTCTTCCGCAGCGCCGTGCTTGCGTAGCAGCGCCAGCGGCAGATAAATCCGGCCCTTCCCGAGATCCACGGAAACATCCTGCCAGAAGTTCGCCAGTTGCAGGCCGGTGCAGATCTTGTCCGAAAGCCGGAAGCGTTCTTCGTCGCGATAGCCGCAGAGCATCAGCAGCAGGCGGCCCACGGGGTCCGCCGAATTCACGCAATACGCGAAGACCGCGTCCCAATCCTCATAGCGCGCCACAGTCTGATCCTGCACGAAAGCTTTCAGCAGATTCGCGAAGGGCTCCTTCGGCAATTCGCGGCGGGCAGCCGTGGCCTGCAAAGCCAAGAACACGGGATGCCCTGGTGCAGCGCCCGCATACATCGCTTCCAGTTCCTCGCCCCACCACGCGAGCAACCGCAGGCTCTCCGCCGTGTCGCCGGTCTCGTCGCCCAGATCGTCGCTCCAGCGGCAATAGGCGTAGACGTTATAGAAATCCTGGTGGAGATGCTTCGGGAGCAGAAAGCTCACCACGTGGAAGTTCTCGTAGTGGGAAGTCGCCAGCCAGCGGGTATAGGCTTCCGCCTCCGCCAGGCTCCAGGAATACCCGTTCGCTTCGGTGCTTGCGATGAACTCAATGGGACGCAGGAAGAACGAAGTCACCGGCGGCGGCCTCAAGGAATGATGGCGGTCTTGAGGTGGCCGTTATGGCTCATTAGGTGCCGCATCACCTCGAGCAGATTGGTGAGCGGTTCGACGCGGTTGATGAAGAACTTCGCGGGAACCACCCCGCTAGAGAGCAGTTCGAGCGCCTTGCGAATCAGCGCGGGCGTGTGGTGGAAGCTCGCCTTGCAACTGATTTCCGAGTAGTGCAGCAGCGCCGTGGGCAGGTAGATTTTGGTATCGCTGGGGCATCCGCCGAAGAAATTCACGATTCCGCCGCGGCGCAGCAGCTTCACGGCGAGTTCCCAGGTCTCCGGCTTCCCCACCGCTTCAAAGGCGACATCCACGCCCCTGCCTTCGGTCAGCTCGCGGATGCGCTCCGGCAGGTCCCGCGTCTCTTCCGTACACACGAGTTCGTCGGCGCCCATTTCCCGCGCACGATCCAGTTGCTGCCAGCGCCGCCCGATCGCAATCACTCTCGCGCCGTAGGCCTTTGCGATGCAAACGAACATCATGCCGATCGGCCCTAGGCCCATGATGGCGACGGAATCCCCCGCGCGCGCATGCGTCTCTTCCCAACCGCGCAGCACGCAGGCCAGCGGTTCGGCCAATGCCGCCTCCTGGTAAGAGACGTGCTCCGGAACATGCAGCAGGTTCTTCTGAACGATGCGCGCCGGGATGCGAATGTATTCCGCGTAAGCACCATTATTGAAGAGCAGATCGTCGCAGAGGTTTTCGAGATCGCGCTTGCAGTAATAGCATTCGCCGCACGGTGCGGAGTTCGCGGAAATCACGCGGTCGCCGATTGAAAACCCTTCAATATCCCCACCCATTTCGACGATGTCGCCGGCCAATTCATGGCCGAATACGGCGGGCGGAACGATCATCTTGGCATGGTAGCCGCGCCGGAATACCTTCACGTCCGTGCCGCAAGTCAATGCCGCACGGACCCGGACCAGGATTTCCCCGTTCTCAATGCGCGGAATCGGCATGGACTCCACGCGCAATTGTTCCTTGCCGTAGAGGACCCCCGCCAGCATGTTCGTCTTCACTCGGACCACCTCTGTGGTTGAACTATGATTTTCAGTGATTTATCGTCCGGATGCAATGCTTG
>JADYZL010000081.1 GCA_020853155.1 Bryobacterales bacterium | reverse complement strand
GAATGGTGGACGCGATGAACGAGGAGCAGTTCGGCAATTGCACGAACATCGGCGAATGCGAAGCGGTCTGCCCCAAGGGGATTTCCATCGAGAACATCGCGCGCATGAATCGCGAGTATCTCTCGGCCATCTGTAGCGAGCGTCCCGGGGATGGTGGAGCGGGCGGGGAATAGACTTCCTTCGCGGTCCGCGCGTTTCGCACCCGTGCATCCTGGCGGGGCGGTTGGATAGATTGCGAACCGCCAGCCATTTGCTTTGCCGGCCATCCGCCTTGGCTTTCAAGGTTGCGTATCCCCGGGTTCGAGCATCGCCAGAAAGGCTTCCGGCGGCAGGGCGGAAACGGGGGAATTCCTGAAGCCTTTGGAATCCCGCGTCAGCAGATAGTCAGCGGACGCTGCCTCGGCGGCGGCGGCTGTAACCGCATCCTCGAAATCCGTGAAATCCAGATCCAGGGATCGATCGATTACTTCCCCATCCACGGCTGCCACGGCGAAGACCGTCCGCATCGCTCGGATGCTGCGTTTCGCAACGCCACTTCCGCGCTCTTTGTGGATCAAGTAATAGATTGTGGGAAAGGCATGGGCGGGCAAAAGCCCCTTACAGCGACCGCTCTTGATTGCTTCCCATAGAGCGGCACTCGCATCGGCAAACGGTTCGCGGTTCAAGAGCACATCCAGAACCACATTGATCTCCACGAGCACGGTCACTGCGTGGCTTTCGTCCGGTATTTGGTCTCGAGGTGCTGTCGATAATCCACTGGATCGCCGCTGCTAAGAGAACCGCGTAGCGCCCGCAATACGCGCGGCGGAGGCGTCGCTTCCGGCTCGCGCGGCTTCGTTAGCTGGTTCAGAAACTTCTGGACGAGAGCGGAGACGGAGGCGCCCTGGGCCTGCGCGTAGAGCTTGGCTCTCTCGACTGTTTCGAGATCCATACTGAGGGTGAGTTTCGTCATCTGTACGTATCATACCGCCTTGCCTGTACGTAGCGGACGCCAACAATCCTGCTTCGTGTCGATGCCGTAGGCCGTCCGGCAACGCTGGGAGCGCCTTTCCTTGCGCACGCCGGGCGGTTCGTGAAAGAGTGAAGGCCTTCCATGTGCGGCTGCAGCGGCATCGCCAGGAATGTTGCAATCATGCGAACGAAGTTTCAATCCGCGATGCAAAGCGCTGGCGCCGTGCTTGCGGCGATCATGCTGCTCTCCCTTGCGCAGTTGGGCATCCGCGCGCAAACCGGCAATGCGGCGTCCGGCCTAAAGACGGCAGATATCTTCGTCTCCGGGGCGAATGGCGTGGACACGTACCGCATCCCGGGCCTCGTCGTTACGCGGAAGGGGACGCTCCTCGCCTATGCCGAAGCCCGGCGCGGAGGGAGCGGCGATTGGGGCGCCATTGACATCGTGATGCGCCGCAGCACGGACGGTGGCGCTACGTGGTCTCCGCAGGAGATCATTGCCTCCGTGCCGGGGGAGAAGTCGAGGAGTCCGGTTTCTCCCGTGCAAGGCCCGGCTGGCAAAGGGGCGCTCACCTACAACAACCCCATCGCGATAACGGGCCGCGCGCGGGGCGCCGTGCACTTCCTTTTTTGCCTCGAATACATGCGAGCCTTCTACATGCGGAGCCTCGATGACGGGCGCACATTCTCGGCGCCGGTCGAGATAACGGGCGCGTTTGAAGAGTTCCGAAAGACCTATCCCTGGAAGGTGATTGCCACGGGGCCGGGACATGGAATCGAACTGAAGAACGGGCGGCTGATCGTGCCTGTCTGGCTGTCGCTTGGAACCGGCGGCAATGCGCACCGTCCATCCGTGGCCTCGACGATTTTTAGCGACGACGGCGGAAACACCTGGCATGGCGGCGAGATTGCCGTACCGAATACCGAAACGTGGGTGAACCCGAGCGAGACCGTCGCCGTGGAACTTGCCGATGGCAGGGTGATGTTGAATGCGCGTTCGGAATCCAGAGCGAACCGCAGGCTCATGACAACCAGCCCGGATGGTGCGGCTAACTGGAGCGTTCCGCGATTCCAGGAGGAGTTGAAAGAGCCCATTTGCTTCGGGAGCTTGGCCCGCCTTAGTGGCGCGGGGGATGGCCGCAAGAACCGGTTACTGTTCGTGAATCCGGATAACCTCCTTGCCGGAGGAAAGGCCGGGGAGCCCGGCCGCAGCCGGGACCGGAAGAATCTCACTGTGCAGTTGAGCGAGGATGAGGGCGTGAGTTGGATGGCGAAGCGGGTGATCGAAGACGGTTTTAGTGGATACGCCGACATCAACGTGGGCCGGGATGGACGGATCTACGTCCTGTATGAGCGCGGCGAATCTGGTAGCGACCGCTTCCAGATCCAGGCCCTGACGCTGGCTACGTTCGACCTTGCATGGCTGACCAACGGAAAAGACCGTCTGGAAGAGAACTGATGATTGTCCAGGAACTTCGCGCGGAGACTTGCGAAAACTCTCCAGGACCGGAATACTCGGCATGTATGGCTGAACTTAGGCATTCGGATACTAATGATGTGCTGCGGAGCTACCGCCGCTGGAAAGAAGAAGGCGCGGAGCTGAAGGCGCGGGCACAGGGTTTGCTGG
>JADYZL010000080.1 GCA_020853155.1 Bryobacterales bacterium | reverse complement strand
TTAGGATTTCCACATTCCCACAGCCCCGGCGATGGCTGTATAGGCGTTTATCTGAACAAAACCAAGGAAGGAGGTTTCAGACCTCGGCATCCGAGTCTTCAGGCTCATTCTTCGATGAGAAAATGCTTCCCCGGCAGGGATAGCGGTGCAAACTCTAGAATGGTCCGCCAATGCCACCAATGCCGCCGATGCCTCCGCGGCCCGTGTTCTGCTGGTTCACCTGCGGCGCGGGTGCTTGGCGGATGACGCTGCGCTGCATTGGCCCATCGAACTTAATCTCTTCGAGCGTGAAGGTGAGAGGCCGGTCCGTTACCAGTTCGAGGTTCGTGCCGGAGGGGAGGACGATGTCTGGTCCTCGAGTGAGCAACACGGTGGCAAGGCCTGCCGCGGCCCCGGCGGCTAAACCGATGCCAGCCCCCCTGCCCGCGCTGCCCGCGGCCAGCCCGCCGAGCGCGCCTACCTGCGCCCCGGTAACGGTGGTGCCCACCGCGGTCATGGTATCGGAGCCCTTGCTCGAATCTCCCTTCACCGTGCCTTCATTGCGATCAAGCCCTTCGCGGAGGCCACCGTCGAGGCCGCCGACCCTCGCGCGGAAGTCCCGGGTGACGCCGTTGGGCAGCGTGACGCTGTCGAAGCGCAGGTGCATTTCGCCCTTGCCCTTCACCCGACCCGGGCGCTTCGTAGTGGTGATCGTTCCCAGCACATAGGAGCCCGGCGGGATCACGATTTTCCCGTTCACAAAAATGGGAAACGTCGTTTCCAGATACACGCGGTCGCCCGGCGCGGCGCTCCGCGTGCTGACGCTATTGATGAGGCTGAGCGGAATGCGCGTGCCCGGCGGAACTTCGAACGTGCCGTCGCTTGCTGTGCTTTGGCCGCCTGGACCGCTTTCAGCCGCGTCCACGGATTTCCATCCGCCTTGTCCCGCGGGCCGTGATGTCTTCAATTGGGGCAGCGTTTCGTCGCGGGCGGGCGCAGTGCTTCCGGGAGAGGTGCTGCCGGAAGGGGCGCTGCCCTGACTTTCCTGTGTGGGGGCCGTGGCGCTCAAAGCCAGGGCCAAAGCCATTACCGTGACGCTCCGCGGAGACAGACCACGCATGTTCCGGCCGTCCTTTCGGGGATTCCCGTTCGCAACACAATTCTAATCCCTCGCCGCAAGGCGCGGACACTCGCGAGGAGATCGCGCGGGGATCGTTACCTAATCGAACGTATCTCAGGGCTCAAGGGTTTCGTCTGGCGCGGGTTTCATCGCGATAACGCACGATAGCCGCGGTTGAAGTACAGCAGCGGGTTTCCGTCCCCCAACGAGCCGTCAATCACCTCACCGAAGAAAACGGCGTGGTCGCCGGCATCGACAATCTTATGCGTGAGGCACTCTACTTGCGCCAGGCAATCGAGCAGGAGCGGAGAACCCGCCTTGCCGGGCTTCCAGCCGACTCCGGCGAAGCGATCCGTCTGGAGCGAGGCGAAGCGCGTGGAAAGGAACTCTTGCCCCTCATGCAGAATATTCACCGCGAAATGCGTGGACTTTCGGAATTGGGGGAGCAGCCCGGAATTGTGCCCGATGCAAACGAGAATCAGCGGAGGGTTCAGCGAGACCGCCGTAAGGGAACTGGCGGTAAGGCCGAATGGGTTGCCGCCGGAATCGGACACGGTTGCAACGGTCACCCCGGAAGCGAAGCGCGCGCAGAACTCTCGAAAGGTTGCGCATTCGGCGTGTGGAACACTCGTGGGCGTGCAGCTTGACATTGCGCTAAATTCAATCCTATCATGACGTTTGCGCCCATCTCCGCGATCATGATGCGAGGATTCGGCGCTCTGCGCGTCAGAAGTTCGGTCCCCATGGAACCGTTCACGCGGTTCGGAATGTTCCGGTCGCGATCCCAAGCCGGCCGCCGTCGCCGGCAACCGTTGGCAGGAGAGGTCTCTTGATTAAGCTAGATATCGTGAACGAAGTCGTGAACCGGACCGGTATCACGAAAACGAAGGCGGAAATGGCCGTGGAGACCGTCTTTGAGAGCATGAAGCGGGCGCTCACCCAAGGCGAGCGGATAGAGCTGCGTGGCTTCGGCATCTTCAACGTGCGCCCGCGGAAAACCGGTATTGGGCGGAATCCCCGCACGGGCGACGAAGTAGAGATCCCGCCGGGCAAGGCCGTCCGTTTCAAGCCGGGCAAGGAACTGCAGAGCCTCCCGTAGCGAGCGAGGACTGTAAGATAGATTGTGGATTCGGGCAACCCCCAACCCGGCGATTCCTGGCCGCCCGGCTTTCCGCCGAACTCCAGCGTCCCTTTGAATGGGGACGAGTTCGGTGAGCCCCGCCCCTGGCATCCGCCCGGCGATGAACCGGCGCCCCGCCGAAAGTCGAGGTGGAGGCGCTTCCCCTGGGTTCGATTTCCCCGGCTTCGCGGCCCTTGGCTATGGGGCTTTCATATCCTGCTTTTCCTGTTGACGGTATTGACCGCCAGCCTGGTCGGGGCCGCGTATCAGGCCAGTTTTGACGCCAACCAGCCCTCCATCGTGCTGGACCGGGACTTGGCCTACTACGGGAAGGTATGGGATGAGCCTGCCTTGCTGGCCAACGGCTTCGCCTACTCCCTCACCCTTCTCACCATCCTGGTCGCTCATGAGTTCGGGCACTATTTCGCGTGTGTCTATTACCGGATCAGCGCGACGCTTCCCTTCTTTCTTCCCGCGCCGACGTTCATCGGCACCCTTGGCGCGTTTATTCGCATCCGGCAGCCGATCTCGACGCGCAAGGAACTCTTCGACATCGGGGTAGCCGGGCCCATCGCCGGCTTCGTCTTCGTGATCCCCGCGCTACTCATCGGCGTCTCCCTTTCCAAAGTCATCCCTGGAATTGGTGAGCAGGGCGATCTGATTTTTGGAGCGCCGCCCCTCATGCAGTTGGTCGAGATGCTGCTCTTTCCCGGCGTCCCGGATAGCGATATTCTGTTGCATCCGATGGCCCGAGCCGGCATGGTTGGCCTGCTGGCCACCGCTCTGAATCTCTTGCCGGTAGGGCAACTCGATGGCGGCCATATTGTATATGCTTTCTTGCCTCGGGCGCACCGCTGGATCTCACGCGGCTTCGTCCTGCTGTTGCTCCCACTCGGGTTTCTTTGGGAAGGGTGGTTCTTCTGGGCCGCCCTGCTGTTCATCTTCGGCCTCAAACACCCGCCCGTGTATGACTCTCAAGACCCCGGCCGCGGCCGCCGCGACATCGCCTTGCTGTCGCTGGTCATCTTCGCGCTTTGCTTTACACCCATCCCCGTGCTGACGTGAGCCCTCCTTGCCGGCGCCGCCGCGGCAACGAAGGGCTTCCACGCATCAAATGCCTCTCCCGGCGAGAGCGCCCGCGCGCCCGAGTTCAGTGGAGACCGGCTCACGCAGGGGTTGGCCGTCTCGAAGAAACGCAAAGGCCAATCGGCGCACGCCTTTACGCCGACCCTGGCCGACACGGACACCGGGGCGGGGTGCGCCTCCCGGAACTGACGTACTTCGAGGAAAGCCGTTCCCAGTTGCAACCCGTTGTGCTCTGGACGGATTCCCATTGCGAGAGTCAGTTTTCCAGGGCCGGAAGCCAACTCTTCCCATCGCTTCACCTTGGGCCGCCGCGCGCGCATGGCATCGATTCCTGTGAGTGGCTCCAGCGCGCGCACGAGGACGGCGCTGGCGATGCCATCCTCGCCGGTCACGAAATTGAGGCAATGGTACATGCCGTAGATGAAATACACGTAGGTGTAGCCCGGTGGGCCGAACATCACGAGCGTGCGCGGCGTGCGACCCCGGAAGGCATGGGACGCTCCATCTAGCTCGCCCAGGTAGGCTTCGGTTTCCACAATCCGGCCGGCACATTCCCCGGCCACCAGAACGCAGCCGATCAACTCCCGGGCCACCACCGGAGACTCGCGACCGAAGAAGCTTGCATCCAGCGAGCGGGTATCCCGCAACAGATCGGAGAAGGGAATGCTTGGACGAAAGTGCATCGCTTGTGCTGCCCATGGGGCAACCCTCATTATCGACTGAGCCATGCCGGGCGAGCCCGCCCCTTTCTGTTAGCGTGAGGAAGGAGATTCGCATGCGCCTTTTTGCCGCCATTGATATCCCGGATGACCTCCGCGAGGTTCTCGCCGATACGGTGCGGCAACTCAAGCCCGCAGCAAAGGCTCGCTGGAGCAAGCCGGAGAATCTGCACATCACCACCAAGTTCCTGGGGGAGGTGGATGAGGGCCGCATTGGCGCCGTCATCGACGTGCTGCGCGCGCTGCCTTCGACGGGGCCGATCCCAATCGAGGTGGCGCGCATTGGCTGGCTGCCAAACCCGCGCTGGCCCCGGCTTCTTTACGCGGGCGTCCACGCGCCCGAGACGCTCGGCCAACTCCATCTCCGCACGGATGAAGCCTTGCGCCCGCTTGGAATCCCGGCGGAGACGAAGCCGTTCCATCCCCACCTAACGCTCGCGCGCATCCATGCCAAGCTCGACCGGAGCGAACTCGAACGGGCCATCGCCGGACTTCCCACGAACGAGTTCGGCACATTCACGGCGGAGCGGTTCCATCTCTACCAGAGCTTGACGGGCGGCGCGGGCAGCGTGTATCTGAAGCTCGCGGAGTTCGAGATCTAGCCCCGCCGGCGCTGCCCGATTCGCTCCCAATTCCCGCATTCCGCTGCCGGGGAAGCGGCCAATGCCCTCGAATGCTTTACCCTGGATGGAGTACAACTATGTCTGCCGTTCTCGCATTGCTCGCTGCCTATCTCCTGGGGTCCATTCCCTTCGGCTTCCTGCTGGTCCGCTGGAAGACCGGCACGGATGTCCGCACGAAGGGAAGCGGAAACATCGGCGCCACCAACGTCCTTCGCACTACCGGCAAGGCTCTGGGCTTGCTGACGCTTCTGCTCGATGTTCTCAAGGGCGCGGCGGCGGTAGCGATTGCCCAGTGGCTGACCGGCGGCAACCCACTGTGGAGCGCGCTCGCCGCATTCGCCGTGCTGCTGGGCCACATGTTTCCCGTATGGCTGCGCTTCCGGGGAGGCAAAGCAGTGGCGAGCATGCTGGGTGCGTATCTCGTGTTGACGCCGCCGGCGATGCTCGGAAGCATCCTGATTTTCGCCGTGATGCTTTGGCGCACCCGTTTTGTCTCCCTCTCTTCCATCGTGAGCGCCGCAGTGTTTCCGCTGGGTGTCTGGCTGCTCTACCACAACGCGATCTACGCGCTCACGGCGGCGCTCTGCGCCGCTTTGATCATCTATAAGCACAAGGGCAACATGGCGAGGCTGCGCGCCGGGACGGAGAACCGCCTGGGGAGCCGCGCATGATGCGGACCCTGGCCATTATCGGCGCGGGAAGCTGGGGCACGGCGCTTGCGATCGCTTGCGCCGGCCGTGCGGAGTGCGTGAACCTTTGGGCGCGCGAGGCGAATGTCGTGGAGGGGATCAACCATGCACACACGAATCCGCTGTTTCTTCCCGATTGCCCGCTGCCCGCGAACGTGATCGCACATGCGGATTACGAACGCTGCCTCGACGGCGCCGAAATGGTTCTGTTCGTTCCGCCTTCGCACGCGATGAGGC
>JADYZL010000079.1 GCA_020853155.1 Bryobacterales bacterium | reverse complement strand
GCGGCGCCGAATCCGGGGCCTTCGAGCGGCCCCAGTCCCATGGGGGACGCGAATCTGCTCGGCCTCTTTGCGATTTTGCGCGACGCGGCAAGGCGGAACGCGACCAAGGAACTTACGCAGCTCACGGGCGGGCTGGAAGAAAGCTTCAACAAGCAGGCAGCGCTCGAAAAGGCCATCGCGCGCATCGGGGAAGAACTGCACAGCCAGTATCTGCTGAGCTTCCGCCCGGTGGGCGCCGATCCGAACCGCTATTATCCCATCGAAATCCGCATCAGGAACAACCCCAACGCCCGCATCCGCACCCGCCCCGGCTATTGGCTCGCGCCGGAATCCGAATAGTCGCATTCCGTTCATTCGCACTCGATACGAAGCGGTTACAATGCCCATTTGGAGAGAATTCGCTCGAAAGAGAATGCATGCTGAACCCTACTGTTTTTCGTGAATACGATATCCGCGGCGTGGCGGAGCGGGACTTGCCCTCCGAGGGCGTGGAATTGCTGGGCCGGGCGATCGGAAGTTACGCGCGGAGGCGATCGACGGCCGCATCCGGCGCCTCCCGCATGATTGCTGGCGCCGATTGCCGGTTGAGTTCCCCCCGGCTGAAAGCAGCCATCGTCGAGGGCCTGCGCCAAGCCGGCTGCAACGTGGCGGATATCGGTACGGTTCCCACGCCGGTCACCTACCATGCAGTGCTGCAATCCGGCGCGGCGGGAGGAGTGATGATTACCGGCAGTCACAACCCCGCCGACTATAACGGCTTCAAGGTGATGCTGGGCGAGAGCACCATTCACGGCGAAGACATTCAGGAATTGCGGCGAATCATCGAAACCGGCGATTTCGCTTCCGGCGAAGGATCGGTCACCGCCGTGGACGCCGTCACGCCCTACGTCGAGGACGTCGCCAAGCGCTTCGCGTTCCCTCGCCGCCTGAAGGCGGTATTCGACGGCGGCAATGGCACCGCCGGGCCGGTGCTGAAGCGGGTTCTCGCCGCGCTCAACGTGGAGCCTGTCGAGTTGTTCTTCGACATGGATGGCCGCTTCCCCAACCATCACCCGGACCCCACGGTGCCGAAGTATCTCGCCCACCTGCAAGCCGCAGTGCGCGATTCCGGCGCCGAGCTGGGCATCGCCTTCGATGGCGATTCCGACCGGATCGGCGCTGTCGATGAGCGGGGCGAAGTGGTGTACGGCGACATGCTGATGCTCATCTTCGCCCGTGAGATTCTCGCCCGCCACCCCGGCGCCACCTTCATCAGCGAAGTGAAAAGCAGCCAGGTTCTTTACGATACGATTGCGAGCCTTGGCGGCCGGCCCATCATGTGGAAGACCGGCCACTCCCTCATCAAGGCCAAGATGAAAGCAGAAGGCGCGGCGCTGGCCGGAGAGATGAGCGGGCACATGTTCTTCGCCGACGGCTATTACGGCTACGACGATGCCCTTTACGCGGCGCTGCGCCTCATCGATATCGTGAGCCGCTCCGGGCGTCCGCTCTCCGCCCAACTCGAGGGAGTTCCGGCGATGCACGCAACACCGGAGATCCGCGTCGATAGCGAGGATGAAACCAAGTTCGCCATCGTCGCCGAGGCCGCCCGCATGCTGGCCGAGCGTTCCTACCAGGTGGATGAGACCGATGGCGTGCGCGTTCGCTTTCCCAACGGCTGGGGTCTTCTGCGGGCGTCGAATACACAGCCTGTACTCGTGATGCGCTTCGAAGCCGGCACGGCGGAAGATCTCGCCGAGTATCAGGCCACCATGGACGATTTGCTCGCCGAAGCCACCGTGCGCGTGAGTTGACCTTTCACAAATGGAAACAGGGCCGGAGCGCCTCACTCCGGCCCTGTTTCGTTCCCCTTGCCGGCAAGCGCGGCGAAGCTAATGCTTCTCGCTCGCAATCTGGCGCAGCACATACGGCAGAATGCCGCCGTTGCGATAATACTCCACCTCGACGGGCGTATCGACGCGAATCAGAACCGTGAAACTCTTCACCGTGCCATCCGCGGCCTTCGCGGTAACCAACGCCTCTTTCGATCCGGCAATACCCGCTGGAATCCCGCTGATGGCATATTCTTCCTCGCCCGTCAGCCCGAGACTCTTGCGGTCCTGTCCTTCCAGGAATTGGAGCGGCAATACGCCCATGCCCACGAGATTCGAGCGGTGAATGCGCTCATAGCTCTCCGCGATCACCGCCTTCACCCCAAGCAGGTTGGTGCCCTTCGCCGCCCAATCGCGGGAGCTGCCGGAGCCGTACTCCTTGCCCACGATCACGATCAGTGGCGTGCCTGCAGCCTGATACTTCATCGAGGCATCGTAGATCGACATATTCTCACCCGTAGGCAGATAGCGGGTGACGCCGCCTTCGGTGCCCGGAGCGAGTTCGTTGCGCAGCCGGATGTTCGCGAACGTGCCGCGCACCATCACCTCATGGTTGCCGCGGCGGGACCCGTAAGAGTTGAAATCCCCCGGCGCCACTCCAAGACTCTGGAGGTATTCGCCGGCCGGGCTGCTTCTGGCGATATTGCCTGCGGGGGAGATGTGGTCCGTCGTGACGGAATCTCCGAGCAGCGCCAGCACGTGCATTCCGCTGAAATCCCGGATGCTCGTGGTTGGGTCCACCATATTCTCGAAGTAGGGCGGCTTCTTGACATAGGTGCTGGCGTCGTCCCACTCATAGGCATCACCCTCTGGAATGGAAATCGAGTTCCATGTGGCATCGCCGGCGAAGACGTTCGCGTACTCTTTGGCGAACATGGAGGAATCCACGCAGGAAGCGACGGTATCGTTGATCTCCTTGAGCGTGGGCCAGATGTCGCGAAGATAGACCTTCTCTCCGTTCTTGCCCGTGCCGAGCGGGTCCAGAGCCAGATTCACATCAATGCTTCCGGCCAGCGCATAGGCAACCACCAGCGGCGGGCTGGCCAGGTAGTTCGCCTTCACCAGCGGATTGATGCGGCCCTCAAAATTCCGATTGCCGGAGAGCACGCTCACGACAGTGAGATCCTTGCCCGTAACCGCTTCGGCGACAGCATCCGGCAGCGGGCCGCTATTGCCGATGCAGGTGGTGCAGCCGTAACCCACCAAGTTGAAGCCCAGTTGATCGAGATACGGTTGCAGGCCGCTCTTTTCGAGATATGCCGTCACCACCTTCGAACCGGGCGCCAAGCTCGACTTCACGTGAGGCGCAGCATGCAGACCCTTTTCGATGGCCTTCTTTGCCACCAATCCCGCGGCAACCATCACGCTCGGATTCGACGTGTTCGTGCAGGATGTGATCGCCGCGATGACGACGGAGCCGTCGCCCACTTCCGCATCCGCACCGTTCATCTTGATCGGAACCTGGTGCGGGGTCGCTTTGAAGAAATCCTTGAAGTTCGCTGCCACGTTTGGCAATTCGATGCGGTCTTGCGGGCGCTTGGGGCCGGCCATGGAGGGCACGACCGTGGCCAGGTCGAGTTCCAGCGTGTCGCTGAAGATGGGGTCCGGCGTCGCATCCGTGCGGAAGATGCCTTGTTCCTTGGTGTAAGCTTCGACGAGTTCCACCTGAGCAGGATCGCGGTTGGTGAGGCGCAGGTAGCGGAGCGTCTCCGCATCCACCGGGAAGAAGCCCATCGTGGCGCCATACTCTGGCGACATATTGCCGATGGTGGCGCGGTCCGCCAGGCTCAGCGCGCCCACGCCCTTGCCGTAAAACTCGACGAACTTGCCGACGACGCCCTTCTTGCGCAGCATCTCCGTGACGGTTAACACCAGGTCCGTCGCCGTGGCGCCTTCGCGGAGCTGGCCGTGGAGCCGGAAGCCCACCACTTGCGGGATCAGCATGGAAATGGGCTGCCCAAGCATGCAGGCTTCGGCCTCAATGCCGCCCACGCCCCAGCCCATCACGCCCAGGCCGTTGATCATCGTCGTATGCGAATCGGTGCCCACCAGGCTATCCGGATAGGCGGCGGCGACGCCGTTCCGCTCTTGGGTGAACACCACGCTCGCCAGGTATTCGAGGTTCACCTGGTGGACGATGCCCGTATCGGGCGGCACTACACGGAAATTCTGAAATGCCGATTGGCCCCAGCGAAGGAAGGCATAGCGCTCCCGGTTCCGCGCGAACGTGATCAGCGCGTTCTGCTGGAAGGCATCCGCCGAACCGTAAACATCCACTTGCACGGAGTGGTCAATCACGAGATCCGCCGGAAGCAGCGGGTTCGCGCGGCTCGCGTCGGCCCCAAGACTGATGAGCGCATCGCGCATCGCGGCCAGATCCACCACGGCCGGCACGCCGGTAAAATCCTGCAGAAGCACGCGCGACGGCATGAAGCTGATCTCGTGGGAATGTTCGCCGCCGTTCCATGCCGCCAGGTCCGTAATGTCCTGCGTGCGCACGTTCAATCCGTCTTCCTTGCGAAGCAGATTCTCAAGCAGAATCTTGATGGAAAACGGCAGACGGTTCACATGACCAATCCCGGCCTTTTCGAGTGCGTTGAGACTGTGAATCGAGTAGGAACGGCCGCCAACCGCTAGTGTTTGAGCGGCGCCGAATGAGTTATGGATGGTCATGGTCACCTTCGATTTGAGAATGTGACTCTATTGTACGGGATCGTACGCACGGAAGCTCTCGCGCGCTCTTGGAAATAGCTCGCCCGCGCCGCTAACCCTTGGCGGGAAGCGAAGCGAGGCGCTTGCCGATCTCTTCCGCGGCGTGGACCACCCTGCGCGGGATCGACTTCTCGGCTTCCTTCGTGAGGCGGGAATGCGGCAAGGAGACGCTGATCGCGGCTCTCACGACTTCTCCGTGCTCGTGGATCGGCGCGCCAAAACAACACCCACCCAGCACGGTTTCCTCCATTTCGCACGCATATCCTCGTTCGCGCGTGCGTTCCAGATCTTCCCGCACCATCATCGGCTGTGTAATCGTCTTCGGGGTGAATACGTAGAGGCCGTACACCTGTATCAGAACCTGCGCGTGCTCCGGCGCTTGGTATGCGGTGATCGCCTTGCCCAGGGACGAGGCATAGGGAGGAAGGATCCGGCGGGGATAGTTCGACATCCGGATGTTCTGCGGGCTTTCGAGCGTATGCACCACGCGAATATGATCTTCCATGAGCGCAGCAAGGGAAACCGTCTCCGCAAGATCCGCGTTCAGTCGCGCCATCTCTTCCGTGGCAGCCAGAACAAGCGCCTGCACCCACGTGTTCGTCGTGTCCCCAGGCATCCGCGCTCCGCGCAGATAATTCCCCTGCTCATCCTGCTGGATGTAACGAAGCACACGAAGGGTTTGCAGCAGGCGGAATGTAGAGGGTTTGCCCAGCTTCGCCGCGGAAGAAATATCGCCCAGCGCCATCGCATGGCTGGCGGCTCCCAGGATATCCAGAATCTCCAAGCCCTTCGCGAGAGCCCGCGAGGAGACGTGAGAAGATGCGGAAGCCCCTTTCGGCTTCGCCGCGGAACGAGTTTTTACGCTGAGCATGATTCTCCCGGCCGTTCCAATTTCGCTACTTCGAAAGCAACAATTGGGTTCACAACGCTAGATTCCAGACTCAGATTGTATCCGAGGGAAGATGATGGAGGCCACCCGTATGGCTTTTCCGGTCTTCAATACGGCAAAAAATCGAATGGAGGGCGCTGCTCGCTACGCCACGCAGCCCGCCACTTCCAAGGAGCCAACAGGTGCAACGGCGCTCAATCGCTCCCACCATGCTTCCACCCAGGCTGAGAGGACCTCTGCCTGCGCGCGCCTCGCATCCGTAATCGGGAGGGACGATCCCATCGGGCAAAAGCCGCGGCGCTCCGCGATGAACTTCAGCGCCCACGGCGTGGGGAATGCGTCGAGTTGTTCGATCAACTCCGCCAGCAGCCCCGCCGCCGCATCGAACGTGCCGGCCTCCGCGTTCAGATCCGCGCGGCCCAGCAGCAAGAGCAACTCAGGCAGGGCGCCGGCAATGCCTGAAACCACGCCGTCGCAGATCCCCTCGCGCCGTGCCTGGACGTAGGCCGAATCGTTTCCAATGATGCGCGAAATCCCATCCGCGCCGCGCTTCGTGAGCATGCGCAGGATCTCCAGCGAACCGCTCGAATCCTTGATTCCCACGATCGGCCCTCCGGCGTGAATCAACCGGTCCGCCGTCCCCACGTCGTAACCATTCGAGAACTGCGGCAAATTGTATAGCAGCGTGGGAGCCTTCAATTCACCGGCCACGTAACGTGCAAACGCCTCCACATCTTCCTGCTGATAGCGGAAGAACAAGGGCGCGGGCAGCAGGAGCGCCTTGGCCCCAGCCTCCATCGCCAAGTGTCCATTGCGAATGGAGCCGGTTGCATCCGTTCCACCGATGGCGGCCAGAAAACGCTGCTTTCCCGCCACTTCGCTTACCACTCCGAGCACCTTCTCGAACTCACATTCGCGGGCCAGCGGATACTCCGCGGTGGCGCCGTTCATCACCAGACCGTCGACTCCGGCCGCCATCAGAAACTCCGCCTCGGCCCGCAAAACTTCGTAATTCAAAGACCCATCCGCGTGCCGGGGCGTCAACAAAGCGGCGTAAACGCCGTGAACAAGAGGCTCCATATAACTACTCTACCAATCTTGTAGGCCTATGACACTGAAATTGAAATATATGACTACTTTTTTGAAACGAGTGGCGCGTCAGCACGACTTTACGCGCTAGCCATCATCTCATCCCAGGTGACTTCCCGTTTCTGGTAAACCGCCATCTGCCCCAGAAGCGCCGTGAGAGTGCTTTCGACCGCTCGCAGGCCGACATTCTCCGGCTTGTTCTCCGCGACCCGCTCCACGAAAAGCTTCAGCGAATCGATGCTGAGATCCTGCGGCGATTTCTCCGTTACGACGCCCTTGCCGGTGTTGTAGCTCCAATACTCCCGCGCGGTTTCGATAACCCCGTTCGAGCCGATGTAGCGTTCCCTATTCGAGCGGTAAAAGCGCGGCGTCATCTGGGACCCGGCGAACGTCATCTGCACGCCGTTGGGATAGTCGTAGGTCACGCTCAGGTGGTCGAGCAAATCGCCTCTGCGCTCCACCGTGCGCCCACCACTGCCAATCGCCTTGAGCGGCCGCACGCCCACAAACCAGTTGATGGCGTCGAGATTGTGAACGTATGTTTCCACGATGATCTCGCCATACATGGAGCGCCACAGCTTCCACTGCTCCAGCCGTTCCTGGTCATTCTTCGGCAGCGGAGGAATCGGTTCATCTCCCGAGAGCGCATACTTCAGAAACTCGCCATGCACCTCCCGGACTTTGCCGATGCCACCGGCGTCAAGCATCTCCTTCGCCTTCACATACACGCCGCCGTAGCGCTGCTGGAAACCGAAGGTGATGTTCAGCTTGCGGTCCGCGCCATCGGCGATTCTCATCACGCGCTTCGCGCCCGCGACATCCACCGCAGCGGGCTTCTCGATGTAAACATGCTTGCCCGCCTTCACTGCCGCTTCGAGGTGATCCGGGTGCAGGTAGCAGGGGGTGGAAATCAACACGGCTTCGACATCGGACGCAAGCAGGTCGTGCAGGTCGCTGTACTCCCGCGCATCCGGGATGCCGATCTTTTCCTTCGCCTTGGCGACGGCTTTCGCGGAGACATCCGCCACCGCCACCACTTTCACTTTCGGGTTGGCCGCCATCATGCCCCCGGTATACGTGCCGCGGCTCCCGACGCCAATCAACCCCACCTTGATGGCGCTATTCTGCGCGCTGCCGCGCACCGCGTGAATCGGCACGAGCGCCGCCGCGCCAAGAAGATTCCGTCTGCTCACTGGTTGCATATCCATCTCCCCTCTGCCCTTCTCTCCGACGGGCCGACGAAGCGAATCTCCTCGCTGCCCGTATGGCGCTCGCCCGCTACTTCCCCTTCAGCGGCGGTGCCTGTACCTGAACCACTTCCGTCACGCCATCGGCATCGCCGGAAACAGTGAACTGCGCCTTCCCGGATACGAACACCGTATCCCGCTCCCCAGCCTGATACTCCTTCTTGCCGTCGCTCACGCGGATCGCACCACGCCAAACGAAAAAGAGCGCTTCCCCATCGGCATCCACACGCGCCTGAATTTTCTCGCCGCGCCGAAGCTTTCGATGGAACGCGGCCACCACCGTCGCGCCCTGTTGCGGCCCCACGAATTGGCCGT
>JADYZL010000078.1 GCA_020853155.1 Bryobacterales bacterium | reverse complement strand
TGGAAGGCATCAATGAATCCAGCCGGGAAGAGGCGCGGCGCATCGAAGAGATCACTTCCGCCATCCGGCAGATCGACCAAGTTGTGCAAAGCACGGCGGCAACCGCCGAAGAGAGCGCGGCGGCGAGTGAAGAGATTGCGGGCCAGGCGAATAGCCTTCGCGAGATCGTGGAGCGCCTGGAAGCGCTCGTCGGGGCCTGATGGAAACACAAAGCCATTGCCTAGGTCCCCAGGATTGTTTGAAGGCCGGCGTGTTGATCGCAACTCGCCGGCCTTCGGCATCCAATGCCGGAAGGAATGGGGTTCGAGGCCGAAGGTTCGCGGAAGCCGCGCTGCACGGCATTTCATGGCGAACCGCGTCTTGATGCGGCGGACCGGTGCAGATTGCGGGGAGCCGCTGCGATCCCGCCGGGTTGCCGCGTTGCAGCCGATCTTCCATCCGCCATCAAACACGAAATGAAAGTGTCCATGGCTTCAAAGTGTCCATGGCTTCAAAGTGTCCACGGCTTCGCAGACGCCGCGAGGCATGAGGGCGAATACCACCTTGCGACGCTTCGATTCACTTGCGGCGTTCCCCCCTTTCTCATTCCAATTCCTGCGGTGCCTGGATGACGGATTCCGGCGCTGCCACCCTACCCGTCAAAATTCTTTGCACCACAGGAACTAATCCCCCGGCCGGTCTCGCATGGTAAATGAAGCTATTGAATCTGCGAATTTGGTGAACTTCGCTGTATCCTGGAATTCACCTGGATTGCGTCTATCGATATAGGCTTCGCAACCGCGGGAGCCGATGCGGGTTCGGGAGAGTGAGTCCAGGTGTTCGCGGGAGGCTGGTTTCATGTTTGCTTGGATATGTCCAAAGTGCGGGAAAGAGATTCCACCCCAGTATGATGGGTGCCCGGAATGGTGCCCGGAATATAGCAAGCAGAAAGCGTATCTCAAGACCTCGGACCGGCCCCTGGTCGAAGCCACATCCCCGATCATCAAGAACCTCGCTCAACTGGAAGGTCAGCAGGCAAACGTCTATTCACCGGGTGCGCCCCCTCCCCCACCCAGGGTGGAGCCGGAGGAGCCGCCGCCTGGGAATGGTCCGCGAATCCGCCCGGCGGCCGTTGCGGTGACCTACGAGGAGGGCGTTCCCGAGTATGTACCGGGTGGCCGGGAGCCGGGCAGGGAAGCTGCCCCCCCCGTCACGATCGCCCCGAATGTGGACGGAGGCAAGCGGGAGTTGAATCCGCTGCTCGTGACCGTGCTGGCGGCGATTGTCTTTGTGGCGTTGGGTTACGCCGGGTTCAAGTACTATGAGCGATCCAAGGGAACGCCCGGCGCTTCTTCGAATATGGTGGCCGCCGGCGGCACGCAAAGCGGACATCCCCTGAACCGCGCGTTGAGCGTGACCGGGTTGCGCTTCGTTCCCGGCAAGAACAATAAACTGGAGGCGCGGTTCCTCATCGTCAACAACACGGGCGCGCAAACCCCCAAGTTCAGCGGGATTGTCTCTGTGCGGCCCAAGGATGCGGCGGCGGATGAAACCCCGTTGCTGACCTTCGAATTGAAGGGCGTGGAATTGGGGCCGTATGAATCCCGCGAAATGCAAGCACCGCTGCATTCTTCCTTGAAGCCATACGAGCTGCCCGATGGTGGCTTGGTTCGCGCGGATTTGAACATTGTTGAGCCAGCGGCCGATTAGCCTCATGTGGTGTGGAACGCAACCCGTGCCCGGCCCGCGTTCCGGTAGAATCGAAGCTTATGAAAATTGCTCGTCTTCTGGCATGGCCCATCACGGCCCTGGCGTTTCTGGTCTGTCTCGCCGGATGCGGCGCGGGCAGTGTGCTGGCGGAAATGGCCAGTGGCGACGCACAAGCGCAGGCGGGGAGCCTCGCCCGCGCCGGTGCAGCGGTGGCGAACGCGCTGACGGCCGCGAAGTTCGACTACTACGTGCTGGCGCTTTCCTGGTCTCCGCAGCACTGCACCACCCCTGCCGGGCGCCGGGACTACGTGCAATGTGGTGGCACACGGCGCTATTCGTTCATTGTGCACGGGCTTTGGCCGCAGTATGAACGCGGCTGGCCCCAGGATTGTGGCGGTGAAGCGCTCGATGGGAAATTGGTTCAGCAGACGCTCGACATCATGCCCAGCCCGAAGCTGATCCGCCACGAGTGGGCGAAGCATGGAACGTGCAGCGGTTTGGCTCCAGCGGCCTATTTCGCGCTTGCCAGGAAAGCGTTTAACCAGTTCCAGGCGCCGGATGCCTATGGAAAGCCGGATCGGGAGATTTATGTTTCCCCGGCGAAGTATAAGTCTGCTTGGATGGAAGCGAACCCAGGGTTGGATAGCAGTGAGTTCGCCGTGCTGTGCAGCGGCCGCTTTCTGCAGGAAGTGCGGGTTTGTCTGGACCGGAACTTGAACCTGAGGCCATGTGGCTCCGGTGTGAGAGATCGCTGCCGCGCGCCGGAAATGATCGTGCAACCCCTACGCTAAGCTGCCGTTTCGCTGGGCGCCGCGCATTGGGCATCCCCGCGCGGGGCGATAAATCGGAAATGGAAAAAGGCCGTCCCGGTGAGGACGGCCTTTTTCCATTGGAATTGCAGACTCGGCGCTGGATTAGTAATCCATGCCGGGGCCGCCGTGGCCGCCACCAGCCGGAGCGGCCGGCTTGTCTTCCGGAATCTCGCAGATCATCGCTTCGGTGGTGAGCATCAGGCCCGCGATCGAAGACGCGTTCTGCAGGGCAGAGCGGGTGACTTTCGTCGGGTCGATGACGCCGCTTTCGACGAGATCTTCGTAGGAGTTGGTCTGCGCGTTGAAGCCGTAGTTGGCGCCGCCATTGGAACTACGAACTTTCTCGACAACGATCGAGCCTTCAAGGCCCGCATTGCCGGAGATTTGCCGCAGGGGCTCTTCGCAGGCGCGCTTGATGATGTTCAGACCGATGAGTTCATCGTCTTCGAGCTTCAGGCTGTCGAGAGCCTTGACGGCGCGGAGCAGCGCCGTTCCGCCACCGGGGACGATGCCTTCTTCCACCGCGGCGCGCGTGGCATGCAGGGCATCCTCGACGCGAGCCTTCTTTTCCTTCATTTCGGTTTCCGTGGCCGCGCCCACCTTGATCACCGCGACGCCGCCGGCAAGCTTCGCCAGGCGTTCCTGGAGCTTCTCGCGGTCGTAATCGGAGGTGGTCTCCTCGATCTGCGCGCGGAGTTGCTTCACGCGGCCGGAGATGGCCGCTTCCTTTCCTGCGCCATCGATGATGGTGGTGTTGTCCTTGTCGATGGTGACCCGCTTGGCGCCGCCGAGGTGCTCAAGAAGAACGCCTTCGAGCTTGATGCCCAAGTCTTCCATGATGGCTTGGCCACCGGTGAGGATGGCGATGTCTTCGAGCATGGCCTTGCGGCGGTCGCCGAAGCCCGGGGCCTTGACGGC
>JADYZL010000077.1 GCA_020853155.1 Bryobacterales bacterium | reverse complement strand
CGAAATCGATCAACCCCATTCGCAGCAATCGCTTAAAAGCAGCCAACACCCTCGCTCACCCTTCAAGCGCCACCTCCGTCGATCAAATCCACAAAACCCGACGCTACCCTCAAACGGACGCACAAACAGGCCCATCCCCGGCCGGGGGCGGCTTCTCCATACAATCCCCAAGCCGAACGATTCGCAGCACCCGCACGCCTGCATTGCCGCCAAGAGCCCGAAGGGCGGCATAAGCCAACCGGGTGTGTAAACATCTGGCATGAAACGCCCAAACCAAGCCGCCTCGCGCCAGCGAGTCCATGAAGCGACCGCCCGTTTGCGGGCGCGACTCCGGCGCGGCCACGCCCATCGCATCCAAACCCGCCGGCCGGTGCCCGCAAACCCCCGTGGCTTCGTTCCGCAAAATGGCACACTCCGGCCATCCACCGAACCTCAGACCGAGGCCTTCCCGCTCGAATCCCGCACGATGGCTTCACTGGCTCCCCTGCCAGCACGCCACGGAACCGGCCCCGCGATTTTACGATGGAACTCGCTCACTCACCTCGCACGATCACCGGTCACTCAAAAATTGTTCGAGTCCACAACCGCCCTGGTTTCCGCGCCTTACACCGCCTCTCCCCCGGCGCCACCCGCGCCATGGTTCGCTTTCCCAGTCGTGATCGGCATAATCGTTCTGCGAGGGAGATCTTCGTCTTCCTCTCCGGGATCCCCGGCGCATCGCCCCGATCTTTGGCAATTGAATCATTCCGTCGTCGAAGAGGCTTTCACCGCACCCGAAGGGCCGGCTCGCGGGATCATCGCGTCTCAAATGCGCTCAGCATACGGTCACTGGCCCCGTGCAATTTTCGTCCGGATCAAATCCGGAAAAACCGGAAAATCCGGACAAAACGATTTCCGGCCTAACTCGCCCGATTCCAACCTCTTAGGCAGAAAAAAGGGTGATCGCGGCGGGCTCCGTTTTTTTCTCAATCCGGACGGAACTCCGATCCGGTGCGTGGGCGGAATTCTGGGAGACGGATCGTCCGGCAGACCGTGAGCGCTCGCACCGCAGCCACACGTCTCGCCGAACGCCTCCTCAACACCGTCGGCTTCGTTCAGCGCGGCTGTGTTTCGCACGGTCGATTCCACGTCACGCCCGCCTTCCAACCCAGCCCGGGCCGCACCGTCTTACACACTCAAGAATTCGGCAAAACTGTAAGATGTGTAAGATTTGGGGCTGCGGGCTCGTGGTGGCGGATGGGACACAACGTCACCGGGTGGCGCTGATCCGGAAATCCGGCACGGCGGGCATGCGCAGGACGGTACACATTTCGAACAGCCGCGAACGCGCCCGGGAGCCGATCCGGTCCGCGAGCGAGGTGCGGATCACCGATTGCGCCGGCAGGTGCGGATGTCGGTCGCGAATAGAATCGCCGGCATCCGGATCCGGCAGGTTTGTTGTGAGAATCGTGGGTTTTTGATGATTGCAGCGGTAAGTAACAATCCCCGTGATCGTATCCTCGATCCAATCGGAGACGCGGTGGCTGCCAAGATCGTCGAGCAGGAGGACTTCCACTTCGAGCGCCGTGCCGTACGTGTCCCTGGAGGACGCCCCGGAAAGCGGATCGAAGCTCGAACGGATCATCTCGAGAAGCTGTTGATAATCGAAAAAGCGGCATTGATACCCGGCGGCAATGAGTTCCCGAAGCACGGCCACCGCAAGGTGAGTCTTACCCGTTCCCGGCGGCCCCACCAGTAACAATCCACGCGGGTTCTTCGCGGGGGCGTTCCGAGGCCGGCGAGCCAGATCCTTGGCGAACCGGCTTACCTGAAACAGGGTGTCCCTCAGTTCGCGTTCCCAAGCGGGGTTACCCCTTACGGTCGCGAAGTTATCGAACGACGCCTCGCGGTAGAGCGGGGGAATCCCCGCGCGCTGATAGAGCGCTTCCGGCGAAACGGCTTCCGTACAATCGCACGGGCTCGCGCCTTCCAGGCCGTGGCGTTCTTCGAC
This sequence comes from Bryobacterales bacterium, assembly GCA_020853155.1. Classification (GTDB taxonomy): domain Bacteria; phylum Acidobacteriota; class Terriglobia; order Bryobacterales; family Bryobacteraceae; genus JACTMJ01. Next base: position 9,310 of record JADYZL010000077.1, on the reverse strand, counting down.
GATCCATCCAGTTCCACCACATCGGGGGCAATCGGGTCGAGGCATCGGTATTTCTCCATTATCACGCTGGAATTCCTCTTGCGGGGCCTTCAAAATTGCGATACTCATGGGTCTTATCCATTGAGCGGCCCGGTGAGCGCAAGATGCCGGGGAAGGACTGCATGAACATTCTGATAGCCAATCTGGGTTCCACGTCCGTGAAGTATCAGCTTCTCGAGATGCCATCCGAAGCCGTGATCGCCAAGGGTAAGATCGAACGGGTGACGGATTACCGCGCGGCCGTGGAGGAAGTGCGCAAGCTGGAGGCTCCCGTCGATGCGGTCGCATTCAAGGCCGTGCATGCCGGGCCCGACTATTGCGGAACCTACCTGGTGGACGATGGCGTGCTTCAGGCGATGGAAGAGTTCTACCCGGTGGCGCCGCTGCACAACCGCATCTACCTTGATGGGATCCGCGCGTTTCAGGAGGCGATGCCGGGTACACCGCTTGTGGCCGCGTTTGAAACCGAGTTTCACTCCCACCGCCCGGCATGGGCCAAGCGCTATGGCATTCCCCAGGAATGGGGTGAGAAGTACGGTATCTTACGCTATGGCTTCCACGGCGCTTCGCACGAATGGGTTAGCGAGCGCAGCGCGGAGATGCTTGACCGTCCAAAGGCCGAACTCCGGGTAGTGAGTTGCCATCTCGGGGGAAGTTCCTCGGTCTGCGCCATCAAAGGCGGGGTAAGCATCGATTGCTCGATGGGGTTCTCCCCGCAATCCGGCCTGGAGAACGCCACGCGCCATGGGGAACTCGATCCCTTTGCCGTGTTCTATCTCCAAGAGAAGCTGAATTTGAGCACGGAAGAACTGCTCACGAGGATGCTTGGCGACGGAGGGTTGGCGGGGCTGTCTGGCGTTGAGGGCGGGGACATCCGCGACATCGTGAAAGCCGCCGAAGGGGGCGACCTGAAAGCGAGCGAGACCTTTGACCTGTTCTGCTACTCGGTGAAGAAGTACGTGGGCGCCTACGCAGCGGCCCTGGAGGGGCTCGACGCCATCGCCTTTACGGGGGGAATCGGGGAAAACGGCTTCCGCGTGCGGTCCATGGTCTGCCTTGGGCTGGCTTTCCTTGGCGTGGAACTGGATGAAGCCATCAACGTCGCCCAGAGTGGAGATCGCATTATCTCGACGCCGGGCAGCAAGACGAAGGTGCTCGTCCTCGAAGCCAACGAAGAGCGCATCGTGGCGCGGCGAGCCTGCCGGGTGCTACGGCGGATGGAGAAACCGCCCGTTGCCATCCGGGCGTAAACGCCGGCGTCGAACGGAGGCCATCTACTCCTTGGGCGGGAACGGAACAAGCATGTCATCCTTCCGCATGACGAGGGTGCTTGTGTTGTAACTGGCCAGTTCGAAATCGTGCCCATGCGTGATGGCGTCGGTGGGGCACGCCTCCACGCAATACCCGCAAAAGATGCAGCGGCTGTAATCGATGTTATACACGCTGGCGTAGCGTTCGCCGCCGCTGATCCGCTTCTGGTCCTGATTCTCTTCCGCCTCGATGTAGATGCAATTGACGGGACACGCAGCCGCGCACAGGAAGCAAGCGACGCACTTCTCCATGCCGTTCGCATCGCGCTGCAATTCATGCTTGCCGCGGTAGCGCTCCTGGAGCATTGCCGGGCCGTCCGGATAATCCTCCGTCACGGTGGGCGACATCATTTCCTTGAATGTGACGCCCATGCCCTTGGCAATGGCGGAAGCACTACCTAGAATATCGGTGACCTTGTTACCCATGGTTACCTCCTAGCTTAGCGAAACATGGCGGCGCTTGGCGCGATCGCACCTCAGCCGATTTCCTTCAGCAATTGCTGCGCGGCAATCAGAAGCGGATCCCATACCGTGGCGTAAGGCGGCGCATAGCAGAGGTCCGCGAACTGAAACTCCTCCACGCGGAGGCCCGCCGTGAGGGCGGTGGCCAGGACATTGATGCGGCCTTCCACCCCCTCTTTGCCCACCAGCGCACCGCCCAGAAGTTTGCCGCTGGCCCGGTCGGCGATCAGCTTTACTTTCACCGCTTCGCCGCCGAAATACAAAGCGCGAGTACGGGATTCAATCGCGGCCGAAACCGGGCGGAAACCCGCCTCCCGTGCCGCCGGCTCCGAGAGCCCGGTCACGGCCACCGCGGCGCCGCACACGCGGAGGATCGAAGTGCCGAGCACTCCAGGGAAGCGCTCCCGCCGGCCCGCCGCATTCGCGCCCGCGACGCGGCCCATCTTGTTCGCCGTCGTGCCAAGTGGGATCCATGCCGGCGCATTCAGCAGCAGGTGATGCGTTTCCGCGCAATCGCCGGCTGCGTAGATCCCAGAGATGTTCGTTTCCAGAAACTCGTTCACGGCGATGGCCCCGCTCCGCCCAAGAGCGATCCCCGCAGCGGCGGTAAGCTCCACATTGGGGCGGATCCCAGGGGCGAGCACAACGACATCCGCCGGGACCGCATCGACGGCGCCTTCCCGGATCTCGCGCACGGGCTCCCCCAGATGCAGCGCAACGCCTGCCCGTTGCAATTGGTCTCGAATCTGAGCGGAAAGCCACTCATCGCGCCAGCCCAGGAAGTGATTGGATTGGTCAAACAGGCTCACGCGAAGGCCGCGGGCCAGGAGCGCTTCGGCCATCTCGAGGCCAACAAAGCCCGCGCCGACGACTGCGGCAGCGCGCGGTTGGCGCTCCAGCAGGAACGCCTCCAGCAGATGCGCATCTTCCCACGTGCGGAACTGGAAGCAATGAGGGAGATCCGCGCCCGGTATCGGCGGGGTGGCGGCGCGCGCGCCGGTGGCGATCACCAGCCGGTCATAGGCCAGCTCTTCGCCGCTCTCGAGCAGCACCCGGTGGCGTGCCGGAGCGATCTCGCGCACAGCGGTATTCGTACGCACGCGGATGTCCCGCTCGCGCTCGAAGAACTCGGGAGGGTGGGCGATCAACGAATCGGGGTCCTGGACCGTACCGCCAATCCAGAAAGGCAGCCCGCAGGCGCCGTAGGAGACAACGGAGGAGCGTTCAAGCACCGTGATCTTGAGGTCGCGAGAGAGGCGCCTCGCCCTGGAAGCCGCACTCATTCCCGCAGCCACGCCGCCGATGACGACAAGGTGCATCCTCTAGACCTGGTTCTGCCCGCGTAGAAATTCGAGGATGTCGAACTTGCGAACCTCACGGCCGGGAAAGAAGCTATCGACGGCGGCCTGCTCCTGATCGAAGACTTCAAAGACGGTTTCGAGCTTGGTGAGCAGCATCAACTCGATGTTGCGGCGGGTGAGTCTCATCAACTTGAGCGCGCCGCCGTTCTTTCGAAAGGTGGAGAAGCAGTAAACCAGGGTGCCGAGGCCGGAGCTATCGATGTAATCCACCTCGGCGAGATCGAGGATGAGTTTCCTCACGCCCTCGTCCGTCAACGTCTTGATCAGATCTTTCAGCGCGGCAGTGGCCTCGCCCACAATCAGCTTGCCGCTGAGGCTGACGATCGTGATGCCATCGGAAATTCTTCGCTCAAATTGCATGACTTGACAGCCTGAACCGGTGCACCAGCACCGCGAACTCGCGAAGGAGCCCTATGCCCAGAATAGCGTAGGAACAGAAGGACAGGCTCCCAGCGGGAAGCTGAAAGCCTTCGAAGGAGATGGAATGGTGCAAACCCGGGACGCGGGTCACGCGCCGAATCGGGCCGATTGCACGGCTTCTCGCGGCTGTATCGTGTAGCCGACACCGCGGACGGTCTGAATCAGCCGGATCGCGTGGGCATCATCCACTTTGCTTCGCAGATGGCGGATATAGACATCCACGATGTTCGTGAGACCGTCGTAATCCCGTTCCCAGACGTGCTGCACGATCTGCGTACGGCTCAGATTCTGGCCCGCGTTTCGCATCAGGTATTCGAGGATGTCGAATTCCTTGGGGGCAAGGTCGATCTGGCGGTTTCCGCGGCTCACTCTGCGGCGAACGCAATCGAGGGTGAGGTCGGCAACTTGCAGCCGGTCCTGGCTTGGCATGGCACGCCGCAGTACGGCCTTGATTCGAGCCTGCAGCTCAATCAAAGCGAACGGCTTCACCATGTAATCGTCCGCGCCCATCTCCAGGCCGCGCACCCGTTCTTCCACGGTGGCGCGACCGCTGAGCACGATCACGGGGATGTCGCCCTTCCGGTTGCGGATCTTCTCGAGAAGCCGCAAGCCATCGATATCGGGTAGGGCAAGTTCCAGAATCAGAAGGTCGAACGGGTCGGTCGCCAATCTGGCGAGTGCTTCTTCTCCGGTGGTAAGGCATTCCACCTGGTAGCCGACCCCAGCCAGGGAGTGAGCGAGAAACTCGGAGATCCCTTTCTCGCCATCAACGATAAGAAGCCTCATCGAGAGACTACTGCCTTTCCAGGTTCGCCGACGGAGACCTCCGCCTCGCCCCTGAGCGATTTAGACGCAATTCACCCGTGAAAGGTTACTAATACCTTTCTGAATAAACAAAATTTCCGGATTCCGGACGATTGGAAACTTCGGGCAAGGCGCACTCCGAGGCTGCGTTGCTACGATTCGGATTCCGTCTCAGGGATAGGCGATCTGCCCGGCAGGCGCAATGTGCCCATCCAGGCCCAGACTTCCCGGCGCCGCCGCCATCCCATGGCCAATCCCACCATGGCGAACATGAGGCCAATGCTGAAAATGGCGGTCTCGGTTACGGATAGCTGCTCCTTCCAGAACCACAGCCAGCGCCCATAGACGATTTCAAGGTGAACCCAGTAAACCAGCAATGAGGATGTGCCCATCAACGTTACGAAACTGAAGTTACGGGAAGGCAAATAGTTTAGCCAAAGATAGGCGAAGCACGCGACCAGAAGAATCACGCCAAGCTTAATAAAAACTAATGATGGGCTATTCAACCAGAATTCCGAACTGCGGTAGATCGAGTACGGCAGAGAAGAGAGATAGCCCGCCCCCACGACCATTACAAGCCCGGCAAGACAGGTCCATTGCATGAAGCGGTCCAGATCCGGCTTGGGTGTCAGCCGCAGCATACTGCCGAACGCCACCCCGAAGGCGGTAAACGCGGCCCAGGGGAACAACCCGAATATCTCCGTGCTCGGTGCGAGATAGGCCCGAAGCAGCGGATGGGAGCCATCCCATGGCAGACCGGAAACGACGGGCGCCAGCAACGAAATCGCTGCGCCGATCAGCAGCGAAACCTTGATGCGCTCCACGGTGGTAAAGAAGGCCGTGAAGGCCATCAGCGCCAGGGAAATGCCCATGCAATTCAGCACGTCCACTTTGAGAATGTCATCGGGACGCGCCCATGGCCAGGCAAAGAGAAACGCCTGCAGGCGCACGCCTAATGCGAGAAGAAGCAGGTAACCGGCACGGCGAAGACCGGCGGCGAAACGCCCCATGGGGTCCACGCCCCGGCGCTCCCTGCCATCCAGCAAAAACGACAGCGTCACGCCGGTCAGAAAGAGAAAGATCGGCGCGGGCATGCCGCCGATGAACTGGGAGAGCGTATACACATCACCCTTGCGATCGCCCGGATTCAGCAGGGAGTGGAAACTGTGCCCCTGCAACATGATCAAGGCCGCGATGCCCCGGGTCCAGTCAATAAAGGTAAGGCGGCCTTCGGAACCGGGTTTCGTTCTCTGGACGCCGGAAGGGGGAAGCGCGGACGGTTCAACCGCGGCGCTGCTTGGGATGGGATTGTTGGTAGACAACGGTTACTTCTGCGGGTACTCCCGCTTCACTCCTGGAGGGAGGTCAAGTTTTAGATCGCCGGGAGTCAGCCCCGGATTCACCTTACTATTGCGGTAGGTGACTTCCATATAATCGTCCGAGGGCTCCACGAACTTCTGTCGAACCGGATAAGCTTGTCCATCCGGGATCCACATCTCGACGCTCTTTAATGATTCTCTCACTTTTGCGGACTTTGGTGTGAGGATGATCTTTGTGGTGTTCACGCCGTCGACCTTTTCCTGGCCGGCGGCTTTCACGGTATAGGATTTTGCAATATCCTTCCCGCTGCTTCCAAAACCCAAAAGCAGAAACTGATCGATCAACCCCCTGTTCTTGCCGACGTCGAATACCTGCACCGTGTTGATCTTCGGGTAGAAGATCTCTACCTCATTGCCTTGGAAGGAGACCGCGCGCTCACTGGGCTTCGTGATCTGAATCCGCGCCCGGAGGTCCTTCCCGGAACGGACAATTTGCATCGATCCGCTTTCCTGGGACCGGTCGTCGAGAATGGCCGTGTACTTCACACGAACGATATCGGCGCTCAGGCTCTTGAACGTAGCCGCGGCCGCATCCATCCGCGAAAGGATCTCTTTCTCCGTCGCGGCCGAGGCGGGTTGCGAAAACATCGCGCTCAAGCAGGCGAACGCAAACAACGCCAAATTCCAGTTGCGCATCGGTAGTCTCCCTCCGAATGGGTTCTTTCAGCGGCGGATCGCGGAATCCACTAAGGCGCGGTGATCGCGACGTAACCGGAAACGGCGCCCTCGGCGGATTGCATGGCGTCGATCCTCACGACGCGCTTCGCGCGCCCGGTGCGGCCGCTGATCAGGCTGGAAATACGCTCCACACGCTCTTGCGGTGGAATCGCATCTACCACGCCGCCTTCCAGCCAGTAGCGGTCTCCGGCGCCCGACGGCGGCAACATCACGATATTTTCCTTCGTCTTGCCGAGTGTCGGCTGATCTCGAAAGACATAGGCGGGGGTGAGGAAGATAAACGCAAGGATTGCGCCCACCTTGATGTCGTAGGCGACGCTGCCCCTAGGGAAGTCCCACATGAAGAAGCGCTTCCAGCCGGAGACATGCCTTTCACTCACAGCTACCACCATAACATGCCCCCTTTCCGCGCCGACTCGCTCGCCAAAGCCCGCACGGCTCCAGGCAGTGGTAGGACGAAAGGCGAGGGCGGGAAGTTTCGACCGCCCCCGCGGGAGGGTCATCGAAGGTCGGCCCGGCCGTTAGAACTGCGTGCTCTCGATCAGCGCATCCAGTTCCTGTTTGAGCGTAAGACCGGCTTCGCGCAGACGATCCAGTTCGGCTTCGCGGCCGGCCGCATCTGTCTGCAGGGCGCCCAACTCCACGGCGAGCTTCTGTACCTGCGCCTGCTGCCCGGCAATGCTATTGAGGCTGCCCATGTTCCGGCGGACCCGCTCCATCTGCGAATTCAGGCTTTCGATGCGCGCCTGTACCGTCACCGATTGACGTTGGTTTTCCGCGATCTGCCGTTTCTTCGCGACGATGCGCTCGAGCGCCTGCCGGGCGGCCGCCGGGAGAGCCTGATTGCGGGTATACATCATCAACTGATCCTCATTGAGGTTCGACACCTGATGGGACTCGTGGAAGGGAAACTCCTCCACAATTTCGAGTGAGGCCGCGCCGCCGGCCGGCAACGGGAGCCGGAAGCGGTTGGCTGTGGAGGTCTTCTCGCTCACCGCCGGGGAGACCGTCTCATAGTTCGGACGGATCAGACGCTCGATCACCAGCGTCTTCGCGCGGGAATCCGCATTCGAAAGCGTGTATTTGACTGTGCTTCGCTGCTTGGACTTCACAGACAGGATGCCCCGCTGCATGGAAATCTCCTGTACCGTGCGCGTGCCGCTCGATGGTTCCATGCGCAGGGACGTGCCCAAATCAATTCCGTAGCTCATCAGGCGTTTCTCGCCCTCTTTCGTGGTTTCAAATAATGCCTCCCCGGCATATTCGCCCCCATCGAAAACCGTGACGGGCCCGCCGTCGAGAGTCACACCGGAATCGTTCGTCATCTCAAAGGCGAGCATCGGGTGGTTGGTAACCGGCTGGCGCTCGGTGTAGATGAGCAGCCGCTGCGCGGAAACCGGCTTCTGGAGGAACGGAAGCATGACGGATTCGCCCTTGCGGACATTCACGCGATCCGGGAAGTTGTAGGCGAATAGAGCACCCGCCTCGATGCCCGTGGCGACGGAGGCAAGTCCGCTGAGCCGCGCCTCGGATCTTTCCTCCACGTCGGCAGCAGCCATGCTCCGGGCGCGTCCCGGGCCGAGCAACCCACCCACCACACCGCCGGCCAAAGCCTTCTCCATCGCTGGAGAGGGAGCGGCCGCGGGAGCGATCGCCGATTGCACGCGCATCTCGCTCTCATACGTCACCGGCGCCGTGCTGCCGATTCCGGGCAGAGGAACAAAGGGCCGCTCCACATTGACTGGGGGATAGATATTCGTCAGGAAAGAAACCGGCTTACCTGAGATCAGCGAGAGACTGATGCCGCTCCAATCCGCGCCGGAGGTGTTATCAACCACCGCCCACCCTTCGAGCACCGGCTTCCCTTCCTTCCCAAAGATCATGCGGTAGCTCGATTTCCAAACCGGCATGGGGGTCATGTAGCGCGCGGAAAGCTGCGTGCTGCCGCTCCGCGCCAAGTCGATGGACACGCTGCGCCGCTCCTGGTTGCGGGATTCCGCAACGATGCGCAAGTAGTCCGCCACTTGTTGCTGAAGCTTCGCGTTCGCAAATCGAAGCTGGCCGAGCGAAGCCACCTCATAGCTGTTCATCGCCCCGCCGTCTTCGAGCAGCGTCACATATTCCCTGGCAGGCGTCTGGGATGTCGCCGGCACAGTCTGCGCGGAGAGAATCGTGCCCTGGACGCGGTCCGCGCCCCGCATGGCCTCAATCCGCTCTCCGCGTAGCTCATCGAGAAGGGAAGCCATGTTCTCCCCAGGATTAATGCGGAAAGGAAACGCGCGGAGCTTCGCGTCGAGACTCTCGTCGGTCGAGAAGCGCACCCGCTCCACGCTGCCGTTCGTCGCGCTGACGCTGAGAGACTTCAGCACGTCTGTCATCTCGTCGGCGCGGAAGGTGAGAGTCACCGGACCCGAGGCGGTAGCCTCGCCGCCGCGTTCGACGTATCCCACCCCGTTCTTATAGAGCACAACCCTGCGGACGGGGATCTCCTGCGCGCCCGCCCCGGCGGAGAGAACGAGGGCGGCGGCGACTCCAAGACCGATGCATGACAGGTGTTTCATAGTTGGTTATCCCTTCTTACGAGGCTGGATTGCGTGGGGTTTCTGCATGCCCGTGAAAATTGTCATCCCACGCGGCTAAGGCGAACATCATGCGAAAATAGTAAGCTCCAAACTACTCCCCCATCACCTTAATCAAGATGCGTTTAGGCCGCATTCCGTCGAACTCGGCATAATAAATTTGCTGCCAGGGGCCCAGGTCAAGCTTTCCGTTCGTCACCGGAACGATCACCTGATGATGCACGACGAGGTTCTTGAGGTGAGCGTCTCCATTCGTTTCGCCCGTGCGGTGATGCCGG
>JADYZL010000076.1 GCA_020853155.1 Bryobacterales bacterium | reverse complement strand
TGCTGGTCGTGAGGGAGCCCCGGCGCGCCACGGAACTGGAAGCTGCGATTCACATCTACCCGGTCCCGCCGCCGTGGGAAGTCGAGCACGAGGAAATGATGCGGCAGATTCCGGGAGTCCATTATCTGCAACCGGTCACCGTCCCTCCCGGCACAAAGGACTACACACTGCGCGTGCAGTTGGAGAAAGGCACCGAACTCGGATTCTTTGAAGTTGTGGCGCCGAATCGAGACGTAAAGATCCGGCTGGAGACACCCGGCGGCAAAGTCTACGACGAGCGTGTGGGGAAAAGCGATGGCGTTTCCTGGGGACTGATGGAAGGGTTGCCGAGTGAGAACCAGGGCGAACACGATCCCTGGGCGCTGATCTATCCGTATGCTCTCCTGTTACCCTTTCGAGGCATCCATCACCTGGTGGCTTTTGAAAAGGCGGAGAAGGGCGCGTACCAAGTGCATGTGGATACCACCGCAGCCACCGAAGCAGCGACCATTCGGGTTCTTTACCTACCGATCAAGGATCTCCTGGAACGCACATCCGATCCGTTCGACCAGACCGTACCGCCGCCTACGGACAAAGTCTCGATGGACGTTAGAACACCGGTTGGCGAAGTCCCGGCAGGCGTACCCTTCGCGATTACGGTGAGAATCCATGGGCCAGCGCAGCCAGAGACGGTGCATCTCTTGACGGAGATGGATCTACGCCCGCTCGTGGACTCGAGCGAGGCGGGCCGCCGAATGTTTGGCGCGCCAGTCACACAATCCCTGAACCTGGAATTCCGCGAGACCGCAGACCAGCAATATACAACCATGTACACACCGGAGGTGGAAGGGGACCTGAGATTCCTTGTGCGGGCGGCAGGGATGCGAACGGATGGCTCCCGGTTTGAAGTACAGCGGATGAGCGACTCATTTGCTGTCTACACGCCATCCGCACGGCTTGTGGGAATTCGTGAAGAGGCGGTGGACGAGAACGCGGATGGATTTCCGGAACGGCTCGATTTGCATTTTGACTTGTACGTTCTGGAAGCCGGGAACTTTGAGGCGGAGTGCGAACTGACAGCGGGACTGGATGAAAGGGAGAACCGTCTCCCCCTTTTATGCCGCGCCCAGGCAAACCTGCTCAAGGGTAGGCAGACACTGACCGCGTCACTCCGAATCGATGCGCTGGCGCGGCGAACCGCATCGGAGGGGCCCTACACGTTGCAATCGCTTCGGATCATCCGGAAAGACGTCAACGGGTATGTGAACTTCCTGGATACGCGGAATGCAAACCTGGTCACCAAGGCTTACCCACGGGCAAACTGGCGTCCGGCGCCGGGGGCGGCGAATCCACGGCTTGATTGGCAGGTGGAAGACCGCATCGGCACCCGCATGGCTCAAGTGCTTCAGATGGATTGGACCGTGTATTCGCCGGGTGGGCGGTGCCGTTGGTGGGGTACGTTGACTCAGGAGGCCGGCTCCCCCAAGCTGGCTTTGCCTCCGATGGAGGCGGACTTGCCGCAAGGGGACGTCATATTGCCGTTCGACCTGTTAGCGAACCACTTTCTTCCCTTCGGAGTTGCCACCTGGCGGGTGATGCCTTTCTTAGACTGCGAAGCGAGCACAATGCGTGTGGACATCCCGCCGGGTATGGCGCCAAGCGTTTGGATTGATCCCGGCGTATTCGAGCCGCTGACTCGCGGAATCGTGATGCGGCGCGTACCGGCGGTGACGATCGGGCAGGCACAATCCGCCAGAGTTGAGTTGCTGTTTGACGCTGGCGCGCAGCGGCCCGTGTCCGGGCGGATCACCATCGCCACGGCGCCAGCGAACCTGGATTGCACAGTGGATGACCGCGCACTTCTGGCCTCGGATGGTTCGCCGCCCAAGGCCTGGCTGACCGTGACTCCAAAATCGGGCCTTTCCGTGGGAAGCTACACCGTGGTGATAGCCGCCGAGGCCGATGGAATCCGGTCCACAGCAAAGGTACGCGTGGTTGTCACGAATTCTGCGCCATGAGACAGCCCCTCCGAGCCGGTGGCGCCAGCAGATCGCCGGCAACCGGCCCCTTTCGTCAGGGACCTGTTTTGGAAAGACGGTCCTGCGTGACAATTGACTATGCCAAAGCGCTTCAAAGATCTCACGGATCAGGAGATCCTTGCCCTAGCCATCTCCCTCGAAGAAGAGGACTCGCGTATCTACGGCGATTTCGCCGATGGATTGCGGGAAAGCTACCCCGCGACAGCCGGAATTTTCGATGAAATGATCCGCGAGGAGCACGGTCATCGAGACCGGCTCATCGCGAGCTACCGGGCACGCTTTGGGGAGCATATTCCACTCATCCGCCGCCATGATGTTTCCGGGTTCGTCAGCCGCAAGCCGGTGTGGCTGGTGCGGCCACTTGGAATTCAAACCGTGCGCAAACAAGCGGAGGTGATGGAAGCGGAGACCCTCCGTTTCTATGAGCGCGCGCAGGAACGCAGCACTGACGCGGCCGTGAGGAAACTTCTGGGCGACCTCGCCGAGGAAGAGCGACGGCACGAGGCCATCGCCGTCTCCCTGGAAGAGCGCGCCACCCGGAGCCACAAGGTGGCGGACGAAGACCAGGCACAGCGCCAACTGTTCCTGATGCAAGTGGTACAGCCAGGCTTGGCGGGGCTGATGGATGGAAGCGTCTCGACATTGGCTCCGGTGTTCGCTGCCGCGATGGCAACCGGCAGTTCAAAGGATGCCTTCCTTGTCGGTTTGGCCGCATCAGTTGGGGCCGGCATCTCCATGGGCTTCGCCGAATCGCTTTCGGATGATGGTTCTCTCACCGGCCGCGGACGTCCGTGGATTCGCGGGCCCGTCTGCGGATTGATGACCACCTTCGGAGGCATCGGCCACACCGTGCCCTTCCTCATCCCGGATTTTCGCCTTGCGATGATCGTCGCGTTAGCGGTAGTAGTGGTGGAACTGATCATCATCAGCTCCATCCGCCATAAGTACATGGATACGCCATGGCTCTCCGCGATGGTGCAGGTGATGCTGGGTGGCGCGCTCGTATTCATCGCGGGCATCTTGATCGGCGGATCCTAGGCATGCGGGGGCAAATCCGTTCGTTCGTGCAGCCATCAGACGCGCGAGGACCCTTCCTGGATTGGATGCCTTCAGGATTGGGCCCGTAGAAGCCGCATCCGAACTTCCTTATCGGCGCCCGGGAGGCTCGCTCGAGAGGAGAGTGAGGGCTTCGAGAATGCGGGCGTCGCCGCCGGGGGGTATTTGGATGTAGGCGCGGTTGCCTTGCGTGGATCCCTGGAAGGTGGTGGCGCCCGTTGCGGCGTCCACGGTCACGTTTCCGGGTGCGGAGAGCGTGAAGTAACCGTGGATTGGGCGGACGGCCACTAGAACCGAGGTGAGATCCCAGGTGGGGCGGTCATACGGGAACTTTTTGTAGGCGCGGTAGGACGCGGCGACAGGATGCCATGGCACATAGTTGTAATCCTT